>NZ_QTMG01000021.1:12962-96400 GCF_003635435.1 Parabacteroides sp. AF21-43
AGAGCGTATCACCATTGTCCGTGATGTCTTTATCTTTGCAGCGTTCACTGGGTTAGCCTTCATAGACGTGCAACAACTGGCACCGGAACATATCGTAGAAGACTCCAATGGCAACCTATGGATTCGCAAGCCTCGCCAAAAGACGAAGAACATGTGTAACATTCCTTTGCTTGATATTCCATTGGAGATTCTCCGCAGATATGCGGAACATCCGACTTGCCAAAAGAAAAACAGGCTGCTGCCAGTTCCCTGCAATCAGAAAATGAACAGCTATCTGAAAGAAATCGCAGACTTATGTCTGATAAACAAGACCTTGACCACACACGTAGCTCGCCATTCGTATGCGACCTCTGTATGTCTCGCCAACGGTGTGAGTATTGAGAATGTAGCGAAAATGCTCGGCCATTCCAATATAAAAATGACGCAACACTATGCACGTGTGTTGGATTCCTCTATTCTGCGCGATATGAATAATGTAAAGAACGTGATGTCTAAAGTAATGCGATAGATATGGATAGAGGAATAATAACAATCAATGAAACAGGCGTAGTCACCATACCGATTGCACCTATATGGATGACCAAGTTCGAGATAGCCGACCTGTTCGGGGTGTTCTCATGCAATGTCCGCAAGGCAATTCATTCCATTTACAAGAACAAGGAACTGAACGAACTTGACACGATGAAGTATCTCAAGCAACCGGATGGCATCAGTTACGATGTCTATAACATTGAAGTGATTATCGCCGTTGCATTCAGGATATGCAGTAAAGAGAGTGTTTTGTTCAGACGGTTTATAATAAATGAAATTAGTACCATTAAGAAAGCTACACCGATTACACTGTTTGTTGCCAGCGTCAGAGGTAATAACCGATGGTATAGTTGAGGTTCATTCCGTCAGCCACTCGTTCCCGATGCACGGATGCAAAGGTAGCGTATGGTTTAATGGCAGCGGCAAGGTCGGGTGGCAAGCCATTTCGGGCAGAATCTTCCTCAAACGAGTTTGAGCGTATTCAACCCGAAAACCTTGTCACTGCCTGCCACTCGCTTGAAGAGCATCCGGCAACGGGAACAAGCGACTGACGGGAAATCAGAAGAAAGAAGAGAGGAGCGACTTACAGACGAAGCGGAATTTTGACGCACCGTCTGTAAGCCGCTCCTTTCTCTTTTTGCCGAAAGTCCATTGCTGACGCAATCACAGGTCAGACGGCAAACTGCGCTCCTTCAAGAAAATCAGGTTGCCGTCTGTCGGTAAGCGGAACGGTAGCTGTCAGCAAGCATCCTTTCGATGTCGGATTCACGGTAGAGGATTTTGCCACCCAACTGGATATAGGCGATACGCCCTTCATTGCGGTAGTCCTGAAGTGTCCGGCGGCTCACCTTCAGCCGTACCGACACTTCCTTGTCGGTGAAGAAACGCTCTCCATTCAGTGTCGGGCGGTAATTGGCGGTCAGATGCTCTACATTGTCCAACAGTCGGTCAAGACTGCCCATGAAGTGGATTATCCACTCGCTGTCCTTGTTTATCAGTTCATTCATGTTACTTTGGATTTAGTGGGTATTGTTAGTTTACTTCGTTCATTTCATCAAGTTTATATAGTTCTTCCTTTGAACTTCGCCTCTTTCCGCCTGTCCTCCACAACGGAAACAATGCGCTGTACGTCATCGGGACGGTAGTACGTCTTGTGGTTTATCTGCGAGTAAGCCAGCGTCCCATTGTCCCGCAGAGTCTGCAATGTGCGGGGACTGATGTTGAGCATCCGGCAAACGTCCTGATTGTCCATCCACTCGCCCATCTTCTTCTCTCCGTGCCGCCGACAGATGGCATCCATGCGACTGACGAAACGGTCGAACTTGGCGACCATCGCCTCAAAGGTCTTTCTTTCAATAGATACGATTTCCATATACATACTTTTTTATTGTTACTGTTTCTTTTGCCACAAAGGAATACATAATCTACTGCCTTGCAATGCATTTCCAGAAAGTGGCAGCGTGTTGCGCCGATACGGTAATCATTGTCCGGTATGCCGTCAGTCGATTATCTGCGACTGAAATTTCCATACTCTCTTTCTTTTCGTTACGTATTCCTTTTGCCGTAAAGGAATACATAATCTGTTATCCGGCAATGGATTTCCAGGAAGTGGAAGCATATGGTACAGGTTGGTAGAGGTTGGCACAGATTGGGGCTATATTCTTAATTCTTGAAATCAGGAATGTAAAAAGAGAGAAAACAAGGGCTTAATTCAAACCTGACTGTAATCGCACCTTTGTTCTTCCGGCTATTCAGATCCGGCAAATCTGTGAAGTCCTCACCGATATCTCTATCACCATAAAGCAAAGTCTCACAATATTGCCTAATCGAATCCAAGTTATTGATTGACTGTACTAAAACTTCTTACTTTGCTTGCAACAATCGGTCGAGGTACTGACCAAGACCACAGTAATAACTTAATCAACCTGTTTTATGACAATGAAAAGAGAACCAAGTATCAGTGAGCAGCAGGCTCGTGAAATCGTGGAAAGAATGGGACGCAGGGAATCCCGCAGTGAGAAGTCTATGGACGACTTCTACAGGAACATCGGTCTGAATCCGGAACAGCTGGCACAACCCGGCAAGACCGTCACGAAAAAAGCGGAAACAGCGACGGTGGATGAACCGTCAGGCGAAACACCCCAAGAAGTGGCAGTGCCACAGAAGCGTGTCAGCAGCAAACAACGCAAGCTGTCGCTGGACGAGTACCGTACCACTTACCTGCGAGTACCCAAGATAACCGACCGTAAGCCCGTGTTTGTCAGCGGCGAGGTGCGCGACAGCTTGGACAGGATAGTCCGTTACTTCGGCAGCAGGGGTATGAGCGCATCGGGAATGGTCGAGAACCTTGTCCGCCTGCACCTTGAAACCTACCGGGATGACATCGAGCAGTGGCGCAAGCTCTGAGCGGATTGTAGTGGAACCGGTCAAGCCGGTGGATACACTCCATCGGTTTGACCGATACACCGGAAGAGTTATTGTACTGACAAGCCAATCCGACAGGCGGAGGATTCTTGTGTCCTCAAAGACACAGCAAGATATATTTTCAGTTACTCCGGTTGATTCCGGTAACTGAAAATCCTTGCACTGCCGTGGGCAGAATTATCCTCCGCAGTCGGATAATTTCCAAGTTTTTTAATCAGAGATTAGACCATGTATGAACCATTAAATAGAAAGGACAAGACAATGAAAAAGACCAGTAAGTACGGGAGAAATCCCAAGTTGAATCCGAAGACGCACTGCGTAATGGTGCGCTTCGACGATATGGAATGGAACAGATTCCTTACGATGTACGAGGAATCACAGATGTACGCAAAAGCCGTTTTCCTCAAAGCGCATTTCTTCGGGCAGAAGTTCAAGGTGCTGAAGGTGGACAAGGCGATGTTGGAATATTGCACCAAGTTGTCCGACTTTCACGCCCAGTTCCGTGGCATCGGCACGAACTACAACCAAGTAGTAAAGGAATTACGCTGCCATTTTTCGGAGAAAAAGGCGATGGCATTGCTCTACAAGTTGGAGAAACATACCATTGACCTTGTGAAACTGAGCCGGGAGATTATGGAACTTTCACGGGAGATGTATGCCAAGTGGGAACAACGGAAGGAATAAATTCGAAGAAGACACTTTAGGCCTCACCTGTCTATCCACTCTTTCAGCCGTTGAGCTTTCTCCTTACTGACGGTTATCTTTGTGTCAGGATATCCCTTTAACCGGACAATAAGTTTGCCGCCGAAATAAGTACCGAGAAACAATACGTGTTCTATATTGATAATGTACTGGCGGTTTGCTCGGAAGAAACAGTCCGGGTTGAGTTGCTGTTCAAGCTCGTCCATTGACACATTGACGGCTTCGGAAGTTCCGTTATTGAGGCGGAGGTACACGGTTTTGTTCTCCGTTTCGATGTGGTTGATGTCTGAGACACGGACCGTTTTATATCCGTCACGATAGGGCAAGAGGAAGCGTTCCCGATAGCGGCATTGGTTCTTCTGCAACGAATCGAAAAGTTGCCGAAGATTCTCATCGGTATAATTCCTGCCTGCTTTGGTGGCTTTGGCTATGGCTGCTTCAAGTTCGTCGGCATCCAGCGGTTTCAGAAGGTAATCGAAGCTGTTGAACTTGAATGCCTGCACGGCATATTCATCGTAAGCGGTGGTGAACAGGATGGGCACGGAGGAAGGGGCGTGTTTCAGGGCTTCGAAACTCAAACCGTCGCTCAGGCGGATGTCGGCAAGAATGAGGTCCGACGATTTCCCGGAGCGGAAGAAGGCTTCGGTCTCTTTGATGCTCCCTAAGGGACCTTCGGGCACAAACATGGGGTCGATGTCTTTCAGCATTCTGATGAGGCGCTTGGCGCTGCGCGGTTCATCTTCAAGAATCAGTATCTTCATGGGGCGTGATATTTTTCAGGATGGGCAGGCTCACGGCATAGTAGTCTTTGCCGTTTTCTATTTTTACTTTCCGCTCGCAGAGCAGGGCATAACGTTCTATGATGTTTTTCTGTCCCAAACCGGTCGATTTGATTTCGGACAGCAGGGGCGATTTGGGGTTGCCGACCGTGATATAGCCGCCGGACAGCGTGACCCGGATGTGAAGCGGATGTTCGGTCGAAAAGCTGTTGTGCTTGATGACGTTCTCCACCAGCAGTTGCAGCACGGCAGGCGGAATGAAGCCTTGGCATTGCCTGGCTTCGGGGCTTATCTCCGTGGTGATGCCTTCGCCGTGGCGCACTTTCATCAGATAGAGGTAGGAGTCGAGGAAGCGGATTTCGTCGGCTACGGGTATCAGGTTGCAATCCAGGTTGGAGATGATGTGGCGATAGACTTTCGACAGGTTGTTCAGGAACTTGCCTGCAAGACGGGGCTCTTCTTCAATCAGTGCCAGCAGGTTGTTGAAGTTGTTGAACATGAAGTGCGGATTGATTTGCAGCTTCAGCGAGTTGAGTTGCGATTGCAGTGCCGTTTCCTTCTCTTTCATCAACGCCATTTCGAGCGCCTGCTTCTCGTCGCGTGCCCGGATGTAGGATTGCAGGTAGAAGGCATTGGCATAGACGCTCGACAGGAAGGTGGCTACCATGGCGAAGGTGTAGGTTCCCTTCATGTTGATAAGCTCGTCAAGAAGCCCGTTTTCGGTTTCACCCCATAGGAGGTTGAACAAGGAGGTCATGCCGAAAGCCATCAGGTTGTTGAGCATCAGCAGGCACGAGGCATAGACGATGACCCTGACGTAGGAAGCGTTGAAAGGAAGGACTCTGAACACGACATAGCAGAAGCCCAACGAGGTGTATGTGAAGAGCATACACAGCAGGAAGTCAATGAGATAATCCGTTACCGTCATGTCCGGCAACTGCCGGGCGGTGTCATCATCGAGCAATAGCCAGAAGATGATGTATAGCGCGTAGGAGACGGCCGATAGCAGGAGGCCGTTCTGCCAGTTCAGTATTTTCGTATTCTTTGGGAACATATCCTTGGCATAGTTATTTCGTGGCGGCAAAGATACGACTTTACTTCTTGATTTGACAGGATGGGACTGCCCGAAACGGATAAAACGGACTTTGAAGCGGACAAAAGGGGTATTGGAGACAAGGTGTGTTGCATCTTGCATTAGTCGAAGTGCCATAAACGAAACTGTTAAAAATGAGCAAAGCCCCTTTTTGCCCGTAGGGAGTCTCCTCACTTTACCTGTCTTTAAGCGAAAGCAGCATTTGAAAATTTAGATGGTTGATTCAGACGGTTCAGGCATAGATTCTTCCGTTTCAGTCTGATTTTGCTGTTGCAAATGAATCGTTACGGATAATTTCGTGCCCATGTGTGTAGGCTAAATACAGCTTGATAAAGGCTGAATTACTTTATAAAAAACAATTTTTAAAATTTTCAATTATGGCAACAAATGACATCAAGTATGTATTGAACGTCCAGTTGGCGGACAATACGGTGACAGTGGAGAACAAGGACGACAAGATTGCCGTGCTGGTATCGGCAGGCGCGGCGGACTTCCAGCGCGTGGTATCGGAAATCATGGAGGTAAATCCCGGATTGGAGCGCGAGACGGTGGAAGCGGTGCTCAACCTCGAAAAGCGCGTGGTGAAGAAACTGCTGCTGACAGGCTTCCGTGTGAATACGGGACTATATAATGCCGTTATCCAGCCCACGGGCGTGGTGGACAACAAGACATGGGACAAGGAGAAGAATTCGCTCTACGCCTCGTTCACGCAAGGCGCCGATTTGCGCGAAGCGATTTCCGCCACTACGGTGAACATCATCGGCGAAAAGGGCAATGCCATGTATGTGGCAGGCGGAGTGGATGCAGCCACCCGTGCGCCGGGCTTCACGGCTACGGCAGGGCGCAACTACACGCTGACGGGTGCCTACATCAAGGTGGCAGGCAGTGACCCGTCCGTGGGCATCACGCTGACCTCCTCGTCGGGCGTGGTGACGAAAATCACTGAAGATATGTGGGCGGTGAACAAGCCTTCACAACTCATCTTCCTCATCCCGGCAGGACTGGCAGATGGGGCGTATGAGCTCAAAGTAACCACGCAATTCAGTGGTGCCAGTACCCTGCTGAAAACTCCCCGCAGCGTGACGCAAACCCTCTACATTGGCGAGGCACCTACGGGAGGTGGCAATACGGGCGGCTCGACAGGAGGTGGCTCATCGGACGGCGACCAGAATGTGAATCCGTTGGGATAAAAGCCGGTGTTTTGTTCTGACCAAATAGGGTTGTTCGGTATAACCAGATAGCTCTATTTGGTTCGACCAAATAACTCTATTTGGAGTGGCTGAACAGCTCTATTCAGGCAAGCAAGCAAAAACATAACAGATATACTAACTCATTAACTATTCGGTTTCAGTATGAAGAAGATTCAGAAATTGAAAATCTGCGGCATCAATCTGACAGCATATAATATGGCTCTTGTCATCATGCTGCTGTTGTCTGTTTGCTCAAAATCATACGGGCAGGAGAATCATGTACTTTCCTTTGACCGTACAAAGCAGACCGTGACGGGCATAGACACTACTAAACTATCGGTTTATGAACATGAGAAATGTCCTGTTCGATGAACGTAGCGTAAGCAACGGAATTAGCGGCCATCGTTTCATCCATGAGTTTTTCGTGTCTGCCGGATATAGTTCCTGAATGCTTTTCATTTTTTCGGAAGCCGTTTCCGTCGTTTCGGAAGCGGTTTTCTCCGTTTCGATGGTATGTCGATTGTCTGCACAATAAGCACAAAATATCTTTGCACCCAAAATTTGAGATAATATGATTATTAAAACAGAACATCTCATCATCAGAGACTTCCAGAAGAAGGATGCCACTGGTTTGTTGGGAAAGCAAAAAAACAGATGATGAATAGACGAACATGGATTGCCGGCATCACGGCAACAACCCTGCTGGCTGCTTCATTAACAGCCTGCAAACAGGAACAGCAAGGAGAGGAAACGGGACAGGCATTGCCCATCATGGTGGTTTCTTCCCAACCCATTGAATTTGAAGAAAGCTATTCCGCTTCGATTCGCGGACGGCAGGATGTGGACATCATACCTCAAGTATCGGGTCGTATCATCCGCCTATGCGTGAAAGAGGGAGAGCAAGTAAAAACAGGGCAAGTGCTGGCTGTCATAGACCAAGCGCCCTATCAGGCTGCGCTGCGCATCGCAATCGCCAATGTCAGCGCGGCACAGGCAAAAGTGGAAACAGCGCGTATCGAACTGAACGGCAAACAGTCGCTGTTCGATGAAAAAGTCATATCCGATTACGAACTGTCTGTTGCCCGAAACCAATTAGTAGTGGCACAGGCAGAGCTGGAACAAGCAAAAGCTCAGGAAGCAAATGCCCGGAACGATTTGTCATACACCGAAATCAAGAGTCCGAGCAACGGGGTTATAGGCACGCTGCCTTACCGCGTCGGCGCACTCGTCGGTCCCACCATCGAACAACCGTTTACAGTGGTGTCGGACAATTCGGAGATGTATGCCTATTTCTCCATTTCGGAAAACAAACTTAGGCAATTCGAGGCCAGATATGGTTCTATTGACAGAATTATATGTGAAATGCCTCCGATTAGCCTCCAACTTAACAATGGTTCCGTCTATGGGAAACAAGGGAAAATAGAGACCATCAGCGGAATAGTCAATTCCACGACCGGTGCCGTACAGATAAAGGCCCTGTTTCCCAACGTCAACAGACACCTGTTGAGCGGAACCATCGGCAACGTCATCCTGCAAGTGCTGGATACGGATGCCATCCTGATTCCCATGACCGCCACCGTGGAACTACAGGACAAGATTATCGCCTACCGCCTTAAGAACGGAAAGGCCGAAGCCGCCTACCTGACCGTGGACCGCCTGAACGACGGCAACCACTTCGTTGTAGAGCAGGGCTTGTCCGTCGGCGACACCCTCATCACCGAAGGTGTGGGGCAGCTAAAGGAAGGAATGATTGTCACACCTAAAACCATAAAGCCATGAACCTGCGTTTCTTCATAGACCGCCCGGTATTTTCGGGCGTCATTTCCGTGGTGATTGTCCTGATGGGCGTTATCGCCATGCAAGCCCTCCCCGTGGAGCAATATCCCGACATCGCCCCGCCCACCATCAACGTATGGGCCACCTATCCCGGCGCGAATGCCGAGACGGTGCAGAAAGCCGTGATTGTTCCGCTGGAAGAGGCCATCAACGGTGTAGAGGACATGACCTACATGACCTCCACGGCATCCAATACAGGCGATGCTTCCATCAACATCTATTTCAAGCAGGGTGCCAACGCCGACATGGCGGCGGTCAATGTGCAGAACCGCGTGAACGGCGTGTTGAGCCAGCTTCCGGCAGAAGCGACCAAGACCGGTGTCACCACCGAGAAACAGCAGAACGCCGAGTTGCTGACATTCGCCCTCTACAGCCCCGACAACCGTTTCGACCAGACCTTTCTCAACAATTACGTGAAGATTAACGTAGAGCCGCGATTGAAACGTATCGGCGGTGTGGGAAAGGCACAACTGTTCGGCTCCAACTACAGTATGCGCCTCTGGCTGCGCCCCGACAAGATGGCGCAGTACGGGCTGATTCCCGACGACATTTCCTCCGTGCTGGCGAAGCAGAACATCGAGGCGGCAACCGGTTCGTTCGGAGCCAATCACCCCACGGCAAACGAATACACGATGAAGTATCGCGGCCGCCTCTCCACAGCGGAAGAGTTCGGCGAGCTGGTCATCAAGTCCCTGCCCGGGGGCGATGTGCTGCGGCTGAAAGATGTCGCCGACGTGGAGTTGGGCGATGAATACTACAACTATTCCACCGAGGTGAACGGACATCCGGCTGCCATCATGCTCATCAACCAGAAAGCGGGCTCCAACGCTTCAAGCACCATCAATGAGATTCACGAGGTGCTCAATGAAATTGAGCGCGACCTGCCGGAAGGGGCGGAGTTCGTAGTGCTGACCGATACCAACAAGTTCCTGTATGCCTCCATCCATTCTGTCATACGGACGCTTATCGAGGCGATACTTCTGGTTATCGTGGTGGTGTATGTGTTCTTGCAGGACATCAAGTCCACGCTCATTCCCACGGTTTCCATCTTCGTCTCCATCATCGGTACGTTTGCCGTGATGTCGCTGATAGGCTTTTCCATCAACCTGCTCACGCTTTTCGCCCTTGTGCTTGCCATCGGCACGGTGGTGGACGATGCCATCGTGGTGGTAGAGGCGGTGCAGGCGAAGTTCGATGAGGGCTACCGGTCGCCGGTGCTTGCCGCCGATGATGCCATGAAGGGCGTTTCGTCCGCCATTCTTACCTCTACCATTATCTTTATAGCGGTGTTTATCCCTGTAGCAATGATGGGCGGCACCTCCGGGGCGTTCTATGCCCAGTTCGGTATCACGATGGCGGTTGCCGTGGGCATATCGGCTATCAATGCCTTTACCCTTTCTCCGGCATTATGCGCTTTGTTCCTGAAACCTTATATCGACGAGCACGGAAATACGAAGAACAATTTCGCGGCACGCTTCCGCAAGGCATTTAATGCCGTATTCGAGCGTCTGAGCCGCCGTTATGTGCGTGGGGTACTGTATATCATCCATCGCCGATGGCTGCTGTGGGGAACGATTGCCGCCTCGTTCGGGTTGCTGGTCTTGCTGGTCAATGTCACAAAGACAGGACTTATTCCGCAGGAAGACACCGGCACGGTGATGGTAAGCATGAACACAAAGCCCGGCTCCTCCATGGCGCAGACCAACAAGGTGATGGCGCGTATCAACAACCGTCTTGACAGCATCCCTGAGATTGAGTACAGCGGAGCGGTCGGAGGATTCTCATTCAGCGGTTCCGGTCCTTCACAGGCAATGTATTTCATGACACTTAAAGATTGGGACCAGCGCAAGGGCGAAGGGCAATCGGTGGACGACGTGATAGGCAAGATTTATGCCGCCACTGCTGATGTTCCCGATGCCACGGTGTTTGCCATGTCACCGCCGATGATTGCCGGCTACGGCATGGGCAACGGTTTTGAACTCTACTTGCAGGACAAAACAGGCGGAGACGTTGCCACATTCAAGAAGGAGGCGGACCGATTCGTAGAGGCATTGTCCAGCCGTCCCGAAATCGGTGAGGTCTATTCGTCTTTTGCCGCTGACTATCCTCAGTATTGGGTGGACATTGACGCGGCGAAATGCGAGCAGTCGGGCGTATCTCCTGCCGATGTGCTGTCCACGCTTTCCGGATATTATACCGGGTCGTATGTATCGGACTTCAACCGTTTCTCCAAACTCTATCACGTCACCATGCAGGCACCGGCAGAGTACCGCATAAATACGGAGTCGCTTAACCAGATGTACGTGCGTACTTCCGACGGCAGCATGGCACCGCTGAGCCAGTTCGTGCGCCTGACCAAGACCAACGGACCTTCCGACCTTACGCGCTTCAACCTTTTCAATGCCATCGCCATCAACGGCTCTCCGGCATCGGGCTACAGTTCCGGTCAGGCCATCAAGGCGATTGGCGAGACGGCACGTGAGGTGCTTCCTGCCACTTGCAGCTACGAGTTCGGGGGATTATCGCGTGAGGAGAGCAAGACCACCAACAATGCCGCAATGATATTCATGCTCTGTATGGTCTTGATATACCTGATACTGTGCGCCCTCTACGAAAGCGTGTTCATCCCGTTTGCCGTGTTGCTGTCCGTGCCTTGCGGACTGATGGGCAGCTTCCTGTTCGCATGGATGTTCGGATTGGAGAACAACATTTATATGCAGACCGGACTGATCATGATTATCGGACTGCTTGCCAAGACCGCCATTCTGCTGACCGAATATGCTGGTAAGCGACGGTCGGAAGGCATGACATTGGCACAGGCGGCATACAGCGCGGCAAAGGTTCGCCTGCGCCCTATCCTGATGACCGTCTTGTCGATGGTGTTCGGTCTTATTCCGCTGATGATGGCCCATGGCGTGGGTGCCAATGGCAGCCGCTCGCTTGCCACAGGTGTAATAGGCGGCATGATAGTGGGTACATTGGCATTGCTGTTCCTCGTGCCGTCGCTGTTCATCACATTTCAATACATTCAAGAACGAGTTAAACGTAATTAAATGAAGAAGACAACCATATTTATATTATCAACTTTGATGCTTACCGGCTGCGGCACATACAGCCGGTATCATCGGGCTGGCATCCGGACAGAAAATCTGTATTGGAACTTATCTGTTGATATTGATACAACAAACATCGCCTCCATGTCATGGCGGGAGATGTTCACCGACCGGGAACTTCAGTCTTTGATTGAGGCAGGACTTGAGCAAAATACAGACCTCAATGTGGCACGCCTGCGGGTTGAAGCGGCTGAGGCAGCTTTGATGACGGCAAAACTGTCCTATCTCCCTTCATTGGGAATCAATGCCGAAGGTGGTGGTAGCCGCTACGATGGGGCGACCGCAAAGACATACAATGTCGGGGCGACCGCAAGTTGGGAACTGGATATATTCGGTAAATTCACGGCTGCGAAGCGTGGCGCGGTTGTCGCATGGCAGGGAAGTCGTGACTATCAGCAAGCCGTACAGACACAACTCATCGCCACGATAGCAGACAGTTATTATACACTTGCCTTGCTTGACGAACAAATGTCTATAAACAATCGGACTTTGGAAAACTGGCGGGCTACCGTGCGCACACTCGAAGCGTTGAAAAAGGTGGGCAAGGCGAATGAAGCCGGGGTATTGCAGGCAAAGGCAAACGTGATGCAACTTGAATCATCGCAACTGGCTATATGCAAAAGTGTCTCTGAAACAGAGAATGCTTTGTCTGCGATACTTGCCATGCCTTCGCAACCGATTGAACGGAGTAGCCTGGACGAAGCATCCTTCCCTGATACTATCTCTATCGGAGTTCCTTTGCAGTTGCTTTCCAATCGTCCCGATGTGCGTCAGGCTGAAATGGAACTGGCACAAGCGTTTTACGCCACCCATGTAGCCCGCTCTGCCTTCTACCCCAATATCACTCTTTCGGGCACATTGGGTTGGACTAACAATGGAGGTGGAGCAATCACCAATCCCGGACAATGGTTGTTCAACGCCATCGGTTCCCTGACACAACCGCTATTCAACCGTGGCACGAATATCGCCAACTTGAAGATTGCACAAACTAAACAGGAAGAAGCCAAATTATTATTCCAACAGTCATTGCTGAACGCAGGAAAGGAGGTGAACGATGCATTAACCACCTGGCAGACGGCTAAGTCGCAATATGAGATAAACACCCGGCAGGTTGAAACCTTGCGTGAAGCTGTGCGAAAGACAGAACTGCTGATGAGCCATTCTTCCACCAGCTATCTGGAAGTGCTTACAACACAACAATCCCTGCTGAGCGCAGAACAAGCACAGGCGCAGGACAGGTTTGGCGAGATACAGGGAATCATCAACCTCTACCATGCTTTGGGTGGAGGATGCAGGTAAAAAACGAAGCGGCGCTTCGCAATTATCAAAGTCAGACATTGACAAATCAAGGGTGAAAGAAAAGGAAATAAGAGGCACTGCCCATGAGTCAAAGAAATTTGCGGGCTGTTTGATAAAAAGAATATATGAATGAAACTGAATTTCATGAGTACGAGATTTCTCCGCATACTGGTTGCCGCTGGTTACCTGTTGATGTGCCTGTTGGCAGGTGGGATCATGTATCTGTGGCATTATGAATGGAAAGAGATTGAGGCATTGGAAACGGAGAACCAACGGATAAACAACTTCCGCCAAGAAATACATCATGTTTACGGTGAAATGACCGGGCTTTCTCTTTTGGGCGAAAGTGTGTTGGAGTGGGAAGACGAGGATTTGGAGCATTACCATATTCGGCGTATGGCAGTGGACAGTATGCTATGCCGTTTCAAAACGGTTTATCCAGCAAGACAAATAGACAGTGTGCGCCACTTGTTGGAAAGCAAGGAAAGGTTACTTCAGGGCATTGTGGAAGTATTAGATGAACAGGAAAGTTTGAACCAGAGGATTGCCGAGCGTGTACCCGTCATTGCGGCAAGAAGCGCACAGGAACAACCACAGAAGTCGAAACGTAAAGGTTTCTTAGGTTTGGCAAAAAAGAAAAGCCGAAAACAACCGCCACGACTAACATGCTCCATGCACTGAACAGCAAGGAGATAGCACAACAACAGGCACAAAGCCGCCGTTTAGCAGCACAAACCAACAGCCTCGCCATGCGTAACAATAAGCTGAACCGACAACTGCAATCGCTTATCGGGCAGATGGACAGGAAAATAGAAAGTGACTTGCAAGGGCGTGAGATGGAAATAACCGCCATGCGTGAACGTTCGTTCCTGCAAATCGGCAGTCTGACAGGTTGTCTCTTTCTTCTTTTGGTTGTTTCTTATATCATTATTCACAGGGATATACGCCGTATTATACGGTATAAATCAAAGACAGTCAGCCTGATAAAGCAACTCTATGAATCAGATATGCAAAACAAGGAACTGATTTCCTCCCGCAAGAAAGCCATGCACACCATTACCCATGAACTGCGCACACCGCTGACAGCCATACACGGCTATGCGGAACTGATACAAGGACACGATACGGACAACATAAGCCGCTATGCAGAAAGTATCTTACAGGCAGCCGGTAGGATGATTGCCATGTTGAACACATTACTTGACTTTTTCCGGCTGGATAGTGGAAAGGAGAATGCGAATAGCGCCCCGTTTCGATTGCAGGGCATGGCAGACGCTTTATTGACAGAATTTATTCCTTTGGCGGAAGCAAAAGACTTGCGTTTTACGGTGGAATGTTGCGATGATGTTATCCTGATGGGTGACAAGGAGCGCATCATGCAGGTCTGCGGCAATCTTTTATCCAATGCTGTCAAGTTCACGCAAAGCGGAAACGTATCGTTTCGTATGGAATATAACGGTAGTGTTCTTTCTATTGTAGTTGAAGATACAGGCAACGGAATGAGTGGAGAAGAACAGCAACGTGTGTTTGGTGCATTTGAACGTCTCTCCAATGCCGCCACACAGGACGGTTTCGGATTGGGCTTGTCGATAGTGAAACGTATCGTGGATATGTTGGACGGTACAATCCGGTTGGACAGCGAGAAAGGCAAAGGCAGTCGTTTCACAATAGAATTACCCATGCAAACCGCTGATATTGCTGGCATCGAAAAGAAGAAAATGCAAGAGCAATATCAAGAGCCATACTTTGAACGCTCATATTCGGTCATTATGTTGGACGACAACGACATTCTTCTTTCGATGGCAAGGGATATGTATGCTCATTACGGCATCCATTGCGAGATATGCAACAATACGGGCGACCTTATGGAAGCCATACGTACAAATGACTACGACCTGCTGATTACCGACTTGAAGATGCCGGAAACGAACGGCTACGAGGTGTTGGAACTTCTCCGTTCATCGGACATCGGTAACTCGAAGACCATTCCTGTGGTAGTCGCTACGGCATCGGGAAGCTGTACCGAAGAAGAACTGCTGTCACAAGGCTTTTCCGCCTGCCTGTTCAAACCGTTTGACCTGTCGGAACTGATGGCGGTGTCGGAGAAATGCCTTTCCCCCTTGCTGTCTGACAAGGAGGAACAGCCCGACCTGACATCCTTGTTGGCGTATGGCGACAAGGTGGCAATGCTCGACAAGCTGATAACCGAGACGGAAAAGGATATGCAAGCCATAAAGGAAGCTGGGGCAATGCTTGACCGCAAGGCTTTGGATATACAGGTACATCGTTTGCGCAGTTCGTGGGCGGTAATCCGTGCAGACAAACCACTCAGGGAGCTGCACCGCCTATTGCGTATGGAGGAGAATTGTGCGGACGAAGAAATCAGCAAAGCCATAGATGCAATGTTGGCTATGGGTAACAAGATAGTGGGACAAGCTAAAACACGAAAGGAGGACAAGCAATGAAAGTAATAGTGGTAGAGGACAATCCCGTATATAACGATTATATCTGCAACCTTTTGAAGAAAGGCGGTTTCGACACCGCACAGGCGTATCGGCTTTCCACCGCCAAGAAATTGTTGATGAAAGCCGGAGAGGAATACATCGTGCTTGCCGACCTTCGTCTGCCTGACGGAGAGGGTATCGACCTGTTACGATGGATGCGCAAGGAGGAAAAGCCGCAACCGTTTATCGTCATGACCGACTATGCCGAGGTGCATACGGCGGTGGAAAGTATGAAACTCGGCTCTGCCGATTATATCCCCAAACTGTTGGTGGAGGACAGGCTTGTCCCTCTCATCCGTTTACTGCACAAGGCACAGGAACAGAAAAGGCAGGGGCAGGTGCCAATATTCGTCCGTCAGGGAGCGGCATATCAGGAAATCAAGCGGCGTGTCCGGTTGGTTGCGCCCACCCGTTTGGGAGTGCTGATATGCGGAGAGAACGGCACGGGCAAGGAACACATCGCCCGTTATGTGCATACCCAAAGCAAACGTGCGGAAAAACCTTTCGTAACGGTGGACTGTGGAGCGTTGTCCCCGACATTGGCACAGTCCGCCTTCTTCGGACACGTCAAAGGGGCATTTACGGGAGCAGATTCTGCCCATGTGGGGTATTTTCAGGAAGCCGAAGGCGGCACATTGTTCCTTGACGAAGTGGGCAACCTTCCGATGGAAATGCAGCGTATGTTACTCCGTGTCATACAGGAACACCGCTATCGTCCGATAGGAGCGAAAGAGGACAAGACCGCCGACGTACGTATCGTGGCGGCTACTAACGACGACTTGCAGAAAGCCGTCACCGAAAAGCGTTTCCGTGAGGACTTGCTCTATCGCCTGAAAGAATACACGATAACCGTACCACCCTTGCGTGACTGTCAAGAGGACATATTGCCGTTGGCGGAGTTCTTTCTCGGACTGGCGAACAAGGAACTGGAGCGTAACATCAAAGGATTCAATGCTTCCGCCAATAACATCCTGCTTGCCTATCCGTGGCCGGGCAACGTCCGTGAATTAAAACAAAAGATACAGACGGCTGTCCTGCACGCGGAAGGCAACATGATAACTGATAACGATTTGGAGTTAGGCAGAGAACAGCTATCTTCCTTTCCTTCCAGCTTCGCTCTCAAAAGTGAAGCAGAAGAGAAAGAACGGATTATCCGTGCCTTAGAGCAGGCGAAGGGAAAGAGACATCTTGCTGCCAAGTTGTTGGGAATAGGCAGGACAACGCTGTATAAAAAGATGAAAGAATATGGAATTGAATTGTAAATTGTAACCATAAGCAGTAAACAAGGGCAAGTATCAAACTCTTGCCCTCGTTAAAAACTCACTTTTCTTTTCGCACACCCTTAAACGGGGTACCATCTTGTTTGACATCCATGAAACGCCCGGTATCTTTATCTCTTTTTACCCATTGTTCTGTTTTGGGATTAAAAACCTGTGAACGATTTTTCACTGCGCCATTGCGATGTCCGTCTCCAGACGGTGGATTTGTTGCCATATTCTTCCTTATTATGCACATCTCGAATTATGCAGTCGAGAACACACTGCTTGATGTTACAAATTATTTCCGTATATACGAATTAATATCTTCCCCATAAATAGAATATTGCTCTGTGAAAACTCTCATTTCTTCTCTAATTCCATAAGGCATAATGTAAGGATAAAGAAGTAGATATTCACGCCGAGGACTTACAGGCTTAGCATCTTTCGTAACAGGCATAATCATACATTTGCCTGTATGTCCATCTACTACCCCTAATTCCCATGGCATCCAATTACTTTTTCCAGCATCAGGCGATTGAGCGTAAATTAAAGATTTGCTATTCTTTAATCTTTGCTGTATCCTTTTCGCAGTATTTTTATCTGTCTCATTTCTTTTCATGTTAGCATCGACAATACAGTCAAGATAGACCTTGAATCCCATGTTTGATAAAGCATAAAATATACCTTTTACAACATCCGAATCGGAAATGTTGTAAGAAAGAAATATATCAAACTGCTCATTCATTGGTAATCCTTGATAATTATCGCTGTATGTGCGTTGCTCGTAAAGAGACATTCTGTTCGTTATGGCACGAAAATGTGCCTCGCTAAAATATTCCATATTCAAATTAAATTCTTCCTTCGTTTACTAATCTCCAATAATATTTTCCTAACTCTGTTAACTTACATCCGGTACTATGCATTGCTGCAAAGTACATAAATTCTTCATCTATAGGTTTCACAAATCCTATGCTTTGTAGTTTTTGCAGCAGTTTAAATTTCTTAACATTATTTAGGTCTGCATAGGGTATTACGTATTCATGATGCACAGACGGGTCGTTTGTGTCCTCGAAAGATGGATCTAGTGCTATATCTTTATTCGGATCCACAAACAAGTTTGTTAGTTCACGAATGACTGACAACGACACTTGTGGTTCTACTTTACGTAATGGTGCAAATTCTGTAACATTGGTTTTAAAGACTGGTCTTTGGTCCCATGGTCCAAAAGAACGATCAATGTATGCATACACACCACCTATAGTAATATTCCCACAGAAATCTGATGCTCCTCCATTAAGTCCAGCGCAGAGTAACTCTGTGAAAAGGCCATGGCCACCAGCTTCCATCGCAACTTCATCTTCACGACAAGCTGTTAGAATAGAAACTCCTGTATTTAAAATGCTGCCAGCATCTTGAAGATTATACTTCCCCATATTTCCAGAATGACAGCAGTCTAAGATTACAACTTTGTTATGAACATGAGAATTATTGACAATATTCATTATAGTTGACATCTGTATTCCTGTATAGTACAGACCGGGAGTGGATATGTCCTGTGGCATAACAATCTCTGCTCCTGTGTTATTTGCGTAACCGTGCCCAGAGAAATATAAAAGAGCTGTATCATTATCTCCAGCAAAAAGTTTTTGAATAGCCTCCATTACTTCTCCTGAAGTCTGTACATTTGGCATCATTTTAACTCCAAAATTCGGAGAACCATCGCCATGTCGTTCAATTACAGCTTTAACGTTATTGATATCCTCTATACATCCTGTCAGTTCATTTCCCGCAGGATAATCATTGATTCCAATTAACAGTGCTTTTTTCATACGGCCTCTGTGTTAAAGGTATTGATATATAGCATATTCTCGAACCGCGTTTGCGACGGATTTGGCATTCCAGCCAACAATGACATCAGCTACATTTTTCACAACAGAAGATGTGCGTTCTGCCCCCCATGGTTGAACCGCAATAATTGGTTTGCGATATTTCTGTGCCATTTCATTTCTTTGTTAATCCACTTGCTATAAGTGGCATATACTCCAGCAAGGATAATGACACAACTACACCCTTTAACTTTTGCTTCTATTGCATCAGATAATTGCTTGTCTGAGCCATTTGTATGAATGGGGTCATTCTGGGGGACAGAATGGTTGTAAAAGCGAATACCTTCTTGACGTAAAAATAATTCAATTTTGTCATAATCGCTTGAATATGACCACGAATGCGAAATAAATATTCTGTACATAATACAAGAGTGTGAACTCTCTGGTCCTTCACCAGGGTCTTAATTTCGAATTCACGATGCAAATATACAAACTTTTTCAGTATTATATATTCAAGATGAGAAAAAATCACATTGTAAATACTATATATCACAAAATCATACGTAATATATTGTGCAAATGAGAAAATATCACTATATTTGCAGTGTTAAACAACTTATTTAGTCAATACTTATGCTACAACAGTTCACAATAGAAAATTTCCTATCCTTTAAGGATAAAGAAATATTACTCCTTCAGCCCAACAAAGGTTCTTTGAAAAAGGACCATAAAATGGAGCCGACTAAAGGACAGTGGGTGCTAAAATCAGCAGCAGTGTTTGGAGCAAATGCTGGCGGAAAGAGCAATTTTGTCAAGGCGATAGAGTTAGGTAAAAAACTTGTTTTAAGGGGTACTCGTACAGATGATTTAATAGATTTTTACCCCTTTCGTTTGAGCTCGGAAAATAAGAAAAAAGATACAACCATTATTTATCATATACTTTGTGGAAACAAAAAATATGAATATGGCTTTAGCTACAATGCAGAACAAATAAGCTTAGAATGGCTTAAGCAAATAAACAAAAACAATGAATGTGTTATTTTTCAAAGGAATACAAAAAAATCCAATTTTGATATTTCATATCTTCTTAAACTCAATCCAAAAGAAGAAGAATCACAATTCTTGTCATTTCTTGCAAAAGCGACACCACAAAGACAATTGTTTCTTCATGAGGTCATGAGTCGTAACATTCATGAGAATGTATCAAATATTAAAGATTTGGATTCTGTTATAGACTGGTTCGTAAATTCTCTTAAAATTATATTCCCTGATACTCCGTATAAGCAAGGTGTATTACTTAAAGCTGCTGATGATAATGATTTAAAACGTGGTTTTGGGGCACTTTTAAGATATTTCAATACTGGCGTTGATAGTGTAAAATTAATAGAAGTACAATTTGAAAAACTTGGTATTCCACAAGATTTACAACGTGCAATAAAAGCAGATTTGTCAAAATCCAACACAGATGAAGCATTTGGAGCATTAAGATTTGACGATAACTTGTATTTAATCAACTTGATTGATGGTGAAATTAAGGCTAAGAAATTGATGACAGTACATAAAAAAATGAATGAAACTGATGTCGAGCTTTTTTCGCTTGGCGATGAGAGTGATGGTACAAAACGTTTATTTGATTATATTCCACTTATCTTGGACTTGATTCAAGGAGAGAAAGTCTTTATTGTTGATGAAATGGAACGTAGCTTGCATCCATCACTTATTAAGCAAATAATTTTATTGTTTTATAAGTATTCAAAAGATGTTTCAAGTCAACTGATTTTCACCACTCATGAAAGTTCTTTAATGGATCAAAAGATATTCAGGAGAGATGAAATATGGTTGATGAAAAAAGACAATAACGGTATCAGTTCATTTGGAAGAATGGATAATTTATATAATGTGCGCTTTGATAAAATGCTTCAAAACAGCTATCTTAATGGCGAGTACGGCGCAACCCCCATATTTGAGACAGAAGAGGAGATAAACAAATTATTTTCATCTTTAAAATAATCTTCCGATGGTAAGTTTTGTTTCTAAATTTCTGTTCACCGCCACGGTAACAGCACCAACATTCTTGTCACTAGGATTAATAGGTGTCATTAAGGATAGCACGAATTATTTTCGATTTTGGGATGAAATGCTAGAAAATAGGATATTTCCTACTAGTTTTGAATGGTGGGGCATCAATATCAGTTTTGGATTCACATTAATATGTCTTATCGGCATCAAAATTTTTCTTTGTAAAAAATCTAGCAAGTACAAGGAGGGAAAAACTATTCAAGTGAAATCTTATTCAAATTTATCTCTGAACAGTGCGGAGCAGGTAATTTCGTCTATAATCCCTTGGTTGACAATATTTGCCGACGAACTTGATTTTATGGTATTATTTGTTTGCATAATACTTCAATGCTGCTTTATTGCGATTGCAAGTTATAATAACAACAACTATAATTTACTTTGTTCAATATGGGGGTATCGCTATTATGAAGTATATACAGAAGAAAACACCTATATACTAATTTCTGAAAAATGTATCAGGAATAAGAATGAGATTAAAAAGTTTGTTGAAGTGACAGATTATATGGGTTTAATCATTAATGAAAAATAATATGAGCCAATTTTATGCATTGATGCCTGATAATACAGTAAAACATATCCCTCTAAAAGAAGAGATAATAACAGAGATTAAAAACCTATTTATAAATAGTGGGGCTACATTCAAACCAGAAGGTATAGAAGAAGATGTTTTCGATGGCAATATTGTTAGTCGGAACGGAGAAAATATAACGTACGTGCATTATGACTTACCTGAAGATTTTGCTCGTATACCATGTAATCAGGCTGACATGTCCGAATACAATATAAATGAAGATATGCCTAAAAGCATCTTTTATTACGATGATGGAAAGTTCTATTTTCAGATCTTTAATAAGAAAAATATGTTGCAACGCAAAATGGTCTTGCGGTTTGAATATGGAAATGTATTTGCAAAAATGAATAACTCTGCTTTTATTGTCGAAGATAAGATTCATGCGTTGTACGAGGAGGGAAAGCTATATTTCCAAAGTTATACAGTCGCAAATCAAATATTCTCACTAATAAATTTTGTTACAGAAGCTACAAATGCTGAAATTGAATCCTTTGGAGAATTAGATGGAATTAATGTAAATACCGAAAGCATAAAGCATATAGCAAACATAAAGACACGTCGGCTTATAAAGTTGTTGTCGAACACTGACAATATTTCAACTTTTATGAGAAAAGCATCTCGAACAAAAACAAGCCTATTAAATAAATACGGAGTTAATGCCCAAATAAATGAAAATAAAGAATTGGTTTTACCAACAAATAATGTTGCAGATTTGAACCGTGTTTTAGAGTTTCTCAATGAGGACATATTTAGGGGTGTAATTACCGACAGACTTTATCGTTCAAATTCAAAGAAAAAAGATAATCACTAATTATGAGCGAAGAAAACAAAATAATACTCTATCAAGACGATAACGAGATAACTCGTGTGTCCGTACGTTTTGCCGATGAGGATTTATGGCTGACGCAAAATCAGTTGGCGGAAATATATTGTACAACACAACAGAACATCAGCCAACATGTGGATAATATATATAAAGATGGAGAACTGACCATAGAGGCAACTAACAAGAAATTCTTGTTAGTTCGCCAGGAAGGCAATCGTCAGGTAAAACGTAACATTGACCATTACAATCTTGACATGATTATAGCATTGGGGTATCGTATCCAGTCGCAGGTGGCGACTCGTTTCCGTCGCTGGGCTACCCAACGGCTTCACGAATACATCCAAAAGGGATTTGCTATGGATGACGAGCGATTGAAACAGGGAGGAAACCGATATTTCCGTGAATTGTTACAGCGCATCAGGGATATTCGTAGTAGCGAACGTAATTTTTACCAACAGGTTACGGACATTTATGCCACAGCGACAGACTACGACCCTCGTGACGAGATGACAAAAATGTTTTTTGCCACAGTACAGAACAAGCTGCATTATGCGGTTCATGAGAATACGGCAGCCGAAGTTATCTATCATCGCGTGGATAATGAAAAGCCATTTGTGGGTATGACAAACTTCAAGGGTAATTATGTGACTAAAGATGATGTGAAGATTGCTAAAAATTATTTGTCTGAGATTGAACTACAACGCTTGAATCTGCTTGTTTCCGGTTTCTTGGACTTTGCCGAGTTCCAAGCATTGGAAATGAATCCCATGACAATGAAAGACTGGATAGAAGCACTGGACAACCAGATTATTGCACACAAACGGAAGGTCTTGATTGGTAAAGGACGTATTTCACATAAACAGGCGATTGAAAAGGCAGAAAAGGAGTTTGCTATCTATCGCAAACGTGAAATGGACTTGCTTGAAAGCGATTTTGATAGAGAAATCAAAAGATTAAAGGACAAGAACGATAATAATCCAAACTAATTCACTACCTTTGCACCAAGAAATCATCCGTTTCCACAATGCGCAAAACACAGAAGTCCAACGGTGGAGCAATAGGAGGAGATTGCTGTTAATGTGATTCTGAAAAGTAATGATATACAGCCACTTGTAGATATGTTACGATTCCTGGTGGCACCACTTTTTAAGAAGGCAAAACGATGTAAATCCCTGAATTTCAAAGAAGTTTGGGGATTTTTCTTTTCCAAGAGTAAGCAAAATTAGTGGGATTGAAGCAAACTATACGTCCTTATTCAAGGGACTGTTTTCAAAAGCCCGAAATGTTCCACTGCGAGGTATTTACTTCATTCTTTTACAGCACGTTGCACTATTTTACATAACAGGGTTCTCGGTTCGATTTCCTAACTTTGTATCATTAAAAATCGAGCCGTATGGAAAGAAAAAGATTCAGCGTGTTGTTCTTCATCAAGCGTAGCAAACTGTTAAAAAACGGGGAAGCACCCGTGCGTGTGCGTGTCACTTATGACCGCCTATACGTGGAACTTCAACTAAAGCGGAGCGTAAAAGTCCCACTTTGGTCACAGGAAAAAGAGAAATCGACAGGCAAAGACCGCAATTCCGTGGAACTAAACCATTACATTGACGCCCTGCGTGTGAAATTCTATCAGATTTACCAAGACTTGGAACTGGAGGGAAAGATTATCTCCGCACGTGCCATAGTGAACCGCTATCAGGGAAAGGACGAGACTTTCAAGACATTGTATAATGTATTCAAGGAACACAACGACAACTGCCGGAAGCTAATCGGGACGGACTATGCCGACATCACCGTAAGACGTTACGACAATTGCCTTAAATACCTCATGGAACTGGTTAAACGGGATTACAAGGTAGATGATATGTTACTGCGTGAGGTAAACGGGGAACTGGTACGCAAATTCGATTTATACCTAAAGACGGAGAAGCATTGCGCACAGAATACCGTTATCCGGTACATGAAATGTTTTAAGAAAGTGATAAACCTTGCCATTGCCAACGAGTGGCTGACAAAGAACCCGTTTGCCGGAATCAAGTTTCACGAGGTGGAGGTAAACAAACAGTTCCTAAGCCAAGCCGAGATAAACCGGATATGGCAGAAAGAGTTCAGGATTGAACGGCTGGAACTGGTACGGGATGTCTTTATCTTCTGCGTATATACCGGGCTGGCATTCATAGACGTGTATAACTTGCGCCCCGAACACGTTTCAGAGGACAGCAACGGCAACCTGTGGATAGTGAAACCCCGTGAAAAAACAAACAACCTCTGTAACATCCCGCTTTTGAGCATTCCCAAACAGATACTTGAAAAGTATAAGGATAACCCCTACTGCATGGATAAAGGAACTTTGTTGCCCGTTCCCTGCAATCAGAAGATGAACAGCTACCTGAAAGAGATTGCCGACCTGTGCTGTATTAAAAAGAACCTGACCACGCACACAGCCCGGCACAGTTTCGCTTCGGTTATCGCACTGGCTAACAACGTGTCACTGCCGAACGTGGCTAAAATGCTGGGGCATTCATCCACCCGAATGACGCAGCATTATGCGAAAGTATTAGACCAAACGATACTAAGGGATATGCAAGCCGTTGAGAAACAGCTATCCGTATAACCACGAAGAAGCCAGCAACACGGTTTTCAAGAAAACGTGATTGCTGGCTTTTAATCAAACAATATAGAAAACAAGACAGCTATATTTCAATACTTCAATATTTCAAGAAAGCAAGACATCAATAAAACAAGATTTCATGTTTTCAAGATTTCATTTTCTGTAATGTCTTTCCAGCAGGTCTAAAATCTCGCTTTCACGATAGATGATTTTTCCCGGAAGCTGCACGTAGCCCAGCAGCCCCGTGTCCCTGTAATCCTGCAACGTCCGTTTGCTGATGCAAAGCCGCCTGCACACCTCATCACCCGTCAGGTAGTGTTCACCGTTCAATACCGGGCGATAGTTCATTACCACGTACTCCACGTTTTCCAGCACCCTGTCGAGGGAGGAAAACAGTACCAGCGTGGTTTCGGAATCTTTCGTTATCAAATCCATACGCCTACTTTTTAGAATTGTCCCTTACTTGGTCGAGCAGAAAGGCTTCCACGTCCGAAGCCTTGTAGTAAATCTTATTGTTAATCTGCGAATAAGGCAGTTTTCCCGTATCACGGTAAGTCTGCATCGTCCGGGCTGAAACGTTCAGCAAACGGCAAGTCTCGCAGTTATCCAGCCACTTGTCACGCTTCCTGCGTAAAGGCACGCAGAGCGCATCCACACGACCCACAAAATTTTCAAACCTCTGTTTCCATAGTTCAAACGTTTTCTTTTCAATCGTCACTATTTCCATAACCGATATATTTATTCTTGTCAATACTCCGTTTTTCTTCACTGGTGCAAATATATAAGGCTGAATGACAGGTTGTTTCTTCCTGTCCGCAAATGACCTTACGTGTCCGAAAATGTCCACCGCCAACCCAACAACAACACGAAAGAAATGAACCGATAACAAAAAACCTGTTTTTTCTCCACTCCCTAAATAAGTAAGGTAATGAACACAAAGCCGTTTTCCATTTGCCGACATTAATTTGGCGCAGAGCGAAGCAAAGCGATTCCAAACGGCTGACGCTTTGTTTTTTACCGATTTTTCTTATTTTATTTGTGGTGCTAATTCAAAAAACAAGCACCTATGAACAATCCTTTCGAAGAAATTTTCAAGCGGCTGGAGAACATCGAAAAGATGATTGCCCCGGTCACGGGCGCACAGCCCGAAGAACGGCAGGACGGAAAAGAGCCTGTGTTAGTCAAAATATCCGTTGCCAGCGGCATAACCGGGTATTCGGTCAATTACCTGTATCATTTAGCCAGCAAGGGGATGATACCGTGTGTCAAGCGTGGGCGTACCCTGCGTTTCGACATGGAGGAACTCAAAAAGTGGATGCAGCAGCAGTATGTCCCGGCTTCTAACAGACTTCCCGATGAAAAAGAAAAGAAGTGATGAAACACGGCATATCGAGGGCTGGCAGTCCAAGAACGAGCGCATCGAAAGCCTGTTGAACGTCCTGTATGATTTCCGGTTCAACACCGTAAAGAGCCGGACGGAATACCGGGCTGCGGGTTCTTCGGACTTGTACCAGCCCGTTACAAAATTCGCCCTGAACACTTTCAGGCGCAGGCTGGACGCAACGGCTGACATTGCCACCTCGACCGACAACATACGCATGATACTGGAAAGCGACTTCGCAAGAAAGGCTCACCCCATACAGGAGTATTTCAATGCCCTGCCCTTACTGAATCCTGCCGAACACGGGCATATCGGCAGGCTTCTGAACACGGTACAGGTAGCCAACCCCGGCAAATGGGAGGAATATTTCACGAAATGGCTTATCGGTGTGGTAGCCAACGCGATGAACGACACAGGGTGTCAGAACCATACCTGTTTGGTGCTGACCGGGGATAGGCAGGGGCAGTTCAAATCGTGGTGGCTGGACAACCTTTGCCCGACACCGCTTAAGAACTACCTGTTCACCGGGAAGATAGACCCGCAGGGCAAAGACATCCTGACACTGATAGCCGAATACCTGTTCATCAACATTGACGACCAGCTAAAGGAACTCAACAAGCAGAACGAGAACGCATTGAAGAACCTTATCACCACCCCGGCGGTGAAGTACCGCAGACCGTATGATATTTACATAGAGGAATACCCCCACCTCGCCAGCTTCATGGCTTCGGTGAACGGCAACGAGTTCCTGACCGACCCGACAGGCAGCAGGCGTTTTTTGCCGTTCGAGGTGCTGCACATAGACAAGCCCACGGCAGAAAGTATTCACATGGATAACGTCTATTCCGAAATTATGTACCTGTACCGTCAGGGCGTGCGCTACTGGTTCAATGATGCGGAGATTGAAGAACTGCACCTGACAAATGCGGAATTTGAGGTACAGACAATCGAGTTTGAGATGCTGACACAATACTTTGAGAAGCCGACAGAGGAGGAAGAAGCCCTGTTCTTCATGACAACGGCACAGGTACTCGCATACCTGCGTAATATATCCCCCGTCCAGCTATCCGAAAAAAGGCTGGGCGAATCATTGCGGAAAATCGGTTTCAAGCGGGTACAGAAGCGCATCAACAACAACCATTATCCGGTATATGGGTACAGGATAAAGCCCGTTCCGGCTTCCCGTACAGGGGATGATTACGGGTAGAACCGGAATGTAGTAGCTTCTACATATTGTTTGATACATACATAACAATTTAATAAACAATAGTTTACCAATTATGTAGTATGAAGTAAGATAGAATCCCAAACTTTTGGAAAATCCGGGAAAAAGAAAAAACGGCAATATAATATATAGAATATATTTATTCCTTTTTTAAAGGATAAATAATTACTATGTTACTACATGTACTACAATCCGTTGAAAAAGAAAAAGATAGATGTAGTAGTGTCCCGTGCTTCTTCTTACTCGCTTCTTGCTTCATTATTACTATCGTTAAATAAAAAAATAAAGATTATGACCTACAAGGAAGCCAACAATATCAGTATCAAGGATTACCTGAACTCTTTGGGAATCCAGCCCGTCACGGAAAAAGGAAGTTACGGGATGTACCGCAGCCCCTTACGGGAGGACAACACGCCGAGTTTCAAGGTGGATTATAACGCCAATCTATGGTGTGACTACGGAACTGGCGAGGGCGGGACGCTCATCGACCTTGTGATGAAGCAGAACGGGTGCAACGCCTACGGTGCTATCTGCCGACTGGAGCAGGACGACACTACCTCTTTTTCCTTTCACGGGAAAGACCTGCCCGAAAGGGACACGAAAAGGCAGGCAGCCAGCCCGATAGAGATACGCAGAATACAGCCGTTACAGAATCCGGCACTCATGCGCTACTTGCAGGAAAGGGGGATTTCCCCCGGAACGGCAGCCCCATACGTGCAGGAAATGTATTACCGCATCGGTGGCAAGCCTTATTTTGCGCTGGCGTTCAGGAATGATTCAGGAGGTTACGAGCTTCGCAATCCCCGTTTCAAGGGCAGCACATCGAAAGACATCACCCATATAAGGCAGCAGGGAGAGCCGAGAGAGAAATGTTTGGTATTCGAGGGCTTTATGGACTATCTTTCTTTCCTCACACTCCGGATGAAGAACTGTCCGACCATGCCCGACCTTGACAGGCAGGATTATGTCATACTCAACTCTACCGCCAATGTGCCGAAAGCCATTGACGTACTGTTCCCGTATAAACGCATCCACTGCATGCTCGACAATGACGAAGCAGGATTTCGGGCAACACAGGCTATCGCTTTGGAATATTCCTACCGTGTGCGTGACTTCTCGGACAATTACAGGGGTTATTCGGACTTGAACGACTATCTGTGCGGCAGGAAACAGGAACAGAAAAACAGTACCAGCCAAGCGCAGGAAATAAAGCAGGAAACCGGACAACGTGCCACCCCAAAACAGAAAAGGGGCAGAGGCATTTAGTCCGGCAGGATTACCAACGGTAAACGGTATGATTAGGGAGAGCAAGGTTATGTTTCGGTAGACCGAAACACCTTGCTTTGCTTGACAGCAAAGAAAATTTCTCCCGTTGGTCGCAATTTTTAAGATACCACCTAAAAGCAAAAACGTATGACAGGGACAAGGAACAAACCGGGAGGTCGCCCGGCAAAAAGCCGGATAGACAAGCAGAACCGGGTAGTCAGCACGAAACTGACCGAGTTACAGTTCTACGCAATCAGGAAGCGAGCCACCGAAGCCGGGCTGCACGTCAGCGAGTACGTCCGGCAGGCTGTCGTTTCGGCAGAGGTAACGCCTCGGCTGAACAGGCAGGATGCGGACACTATCCGCAGGCTGGCGGGCGAAGCCAACAACATCAACCAGTTGGCGCACCGGGCGAATGCCGGAGGGTTCGCACTGGTAGCCGTGGAACTGGTGAAACTCAAAAACAGGATTGTTGAAATCATAAACCAACTGTCGGATGATTGGAAAAATAAAAAAGGGAAGCGGATTTAAAGGCTGCGTGAACTATGTACTCGGCAAGGAACAGGCGGCTTTGCTTCATGCGGAGGGAGTGTTAGCCGAAAGCAACCGGGACATCATACGCAGTTTCATACTGCAAGCCGGGATGAACCCCGACCTGAAAAAGCCAGTCGGACATATTGCGCTAAGCTATTCCCCGGTGGACGCACCCAAGCTGACAGACGGGAAAATGGTACAGCTTGCGCAGGAGTACATGCGTGAAATGAAAATCACCGATACGCAGTACATCATCGTGCGCCACCAAGACCGGGAACATCCGCACGTGCATATCGTGTTCAACCGCATAGACAACAACGGCAAGACCATTTCGGACAGGAACGACATGTACCGCAACGAGCAGGTATGCAAGAAGCTGAAAACCAAACACGGGCTTTATTTCGCTAAAGGCAAGGAGCATGTAAAGCAGCACCGTTTGAGAGAGCCGGACAAATCCAAATACGAGATTTACAATGCCGTAAAGGATGAAATCGGGAAATCAAGGAACTGGCAGCAGTTACAAACCCGGCTGGCAGAAAAGGGTATCGGGATTCATTTCAAGTACAGGGGACAGACTGGCGAAGTACAGGGCATATCCTTTTCCAAAGGCGAATACACGTTCAAGGGTTCGGAGATAGACCGCAGTTTCAGTTTCTCCAAGCTGGATAAATGTTTCGGGGATGCGGGGCTGAACACTACCGAAAGCAACCGACAGACGGTTTCCGCACCTGTTCAGGAGCTATCGCAGACACTGGGCAAAATCGACAGTCCGTTACTGGCAGACTTGGGCGGTCTGTTCTCCGCCCCGTCCTCTCCGGCTGATGAAACGCCCGACAATCCCGGTGAAAGAAAAAAGAAGAAAAAGAAACGACACTTAAAATTATAGGGACATGGAAAATAACTTAATTTTGGAGGGGCTTCTCTCCATGGTTACGGAACTGAAAGAACGGCAGGAGAAGCAGGTAACGCCAGCCAGCCGGGAGGAAACGATTAACCGACTGGACGTTATCGAACAGCGCATTTCGGAAATGCAAGGTAAATCCGGCATTACTGAAAACATGGCGCAGGAGATTCTAAACCAAATCGGCAGTATCGGAAAAGGGCAGTCCGAGAACCAAAAACAAGACCTTGAAGATATAAAGGGGCTTATCGTGACCTCGCACCGATATTTCAAGGAGCGGTTAAAGGTGTTGTTCCCGGCTGATGATACACCGACCGGAGAAACAACGCCCGTTTCATGGCATGACAAACTGATATACCGGGTAACTCCCTACCTGAAGCCCAAGTTCTTTCTTCTTTCAGCAGGTTTTATTATCTGTATCACTTCGCTAATCTTGAATATTCGTTTTACGGAACGGATGCATCGGTTACAGGACAACGATATAAAATACCGCTATATCCTGATGAAAGGAAAGGCAGACGGCAGCAGCCTTGATTTGCTGGAAACGAAGTTCAGCCGGGAACGGGACAACGCTTTCATCCGAAGCCTGACCGATTCGGTGAAAGGCTTTGAATACCGCAGCAGGAAACAGGCAGAAGCGTTGGAACGGGCAAGACTGTTGAACGAACAAGCCGAGCAGTTAAGGGAGGAAGCCGACAAATTAGGCAAACCATAAACCAAAAGCAAAGCCGGAGCAGAACCGCCCCGGCTTTTTAATTCACTTCTTTTTCTTTGTGCAGTGTTCTTTCTCGAACTGGCGCAGCGTGGTAACGCTGAACCGCTCCTTGATGAACTCCCGGACATCGGAAGCCTTGTAGTACACTTTTCCGCTGATTGTGAAGTACGGCAGCGCACCGATAGCCCGGTAGCGTTGCAGGGTCTTGATACTCACCTTGAAGAGCAGGCACAAGTCCTGATTATCCAGCAGGTTGTCATCTTCGGGCAGCACCCTGTCGGCATTGCGCAGTACCCGTACATCCTTGCAGAGTTCTTCCAGTTTGGCGTACAGCTTCTGCATCCATACGCTGAAATCGTCATTCTCTATATACATGATTGCTTCTTTTTTCTAATTATACATTATGGTTTGTCAATCGATTGATGAAGCAAAGTTCAGAAAACAGGCGCAAAGAAATTACGGGGGAACTAATGGAATCCCCTATAAATAAATCATAAGCCGTTGGTTATCTGTACCCTTTCTTTTCATGTTCCTTGCGGATAAGCTCTGCCAGTCCATTAAGAAACTCTGTGATTTTACCCGGCTTGCGTTTTATCACGTCCTCATGCTTTTGGTGGCAGTCGCTTATCTTGATGTTGAACAGCCATTCAAAGGCTTTGGACAAATCCACCAGGTAGGCGGGCTTGCCGTTCTGATATACGATTTCTTTGGAGAGGAACAGACCGCTGACCATTTCCATGATGTTGATAAGAGTAGTCTTGTCAGCGAGGAAAAGAGGGGAAAGGGCTTGTTTGTTGACGGGTTGCTGTAACTGTTCCGGGTACTTGATATGCCACTCGATAAGGCGTATTTCGGTGTTCAAAAGTCCTATCGCTTCATCAATTAGATACAGATAGGGCATTTTTTTCTTGCTCAAACCGTACACGATACGATTTAAGACGGTGCAAACCAAAGGAAAAATAACGCAGTGATACGCTATAATCCTGTTCGTTGATACTAAAATTGGCTACATGCGTAGCCAATTCCTCGATAGCTTCTGCCAACTCGGAAACAGAAACTGTACGCTGCGAGTATTCCGATAATAAACGGAAAAATCTCTGTTGTAATACACTTTCCATGTAGTGTTGAAATTATATTATTAATCGTCTTTGTTTTTCATTTTCACATATCCATTTGCATAATTCCCTATAATATTGTGATTATCATCATAAATATAGCCATTGGAATAATATCCTTTAAGTATTCTCTTTGAACTATAAATATATCCGTTAGTATAATTACCAATCGTTTCACCTTGCTTGTCAAATATATATCCATTTCGATAGGTAATCAATGACGTTTTGCATGAACCGAAACATAAAACACTCAGAATTAGTAACAATGTTCTCATATCATTTTTGAATTAGTATCTAAATCTTGATGTATCAATCTTTTTTACCTCTTTTTTCTTATATCCACCAAAGCGATAACTGAAATGTAGAGTAAATGCTCGTGAATAAAATCCGCTATTCATATTCAAGTTTTGCTCCTTAAAACGAACTCGTGTTGCAGGCATTCCCGTATCAAATATATCATTGCAACGGGCGGATAAGCTCAATTTGTCATTGGCGAAATTCCACCGTAATCCGGCAGTGAGATTAAAAATAGATTCTATATCAAATGTCCCTTGTATGACGGGCGTCTGTACATTTCCCATCAGTTCGAAAGACAAATTCTTATTTACCTTAAACGTATTATCCAGTGTGCCGCTAAATACCCATTTCTTACGATTGAAAGGAATGTCGAAAAAATTATCACAGCGTTGGTGCATTTGCATACCGACTAAGGTCAATCGGGAATCCAGCCAGTTTCCTGCCTTAAAAGGCAATATGATGTTTGCGCCCCATACCTGCATATAGTTCCAATTTGTATTTTTATAGATTAGTGCCAGCCTGTCAGTCGATTGATAGGCGGCTTGAGTGAAATAATCTGAGGTGTACGTGAAAAACAAACCAAAGATGTATTTCTGCTTCCATATATAATTCCCATTCAGGTTATAGTTTGTCATCGGTTTCAACCCCGGCGTTCCCCATAATTCTGTATATCCATTAAGATAACTGACGGAAGATTGCATATCCCAATAGCTTGGATAAGTTTTGTCCGTAGATAATGAAAGTTGAAACATATGTTTCGGTGTTTTAAAGTAAATCAATGATGCTTGTGGGTAAACTGCCCATTTATGATAATTGCCAATCGTATAATATTCTCCCGTAGCAGAAACGGATAAAGACGTACCTGTTGTATAGTTTTTGCTCAATGATACATAAAAGCTGGTAGTTTGTTCTCTTAGATTGGAATATGTGTTTTGAGTTTGAATGTTACCTGTCACTTTATCATAAGTTTGGAAATCAATGTCTTTAGCAAATCGGTAGGAAACTCCATAACCCAGATTCCATCTTTTGGGTAAAGACTGTTTCCGGTCTGCATAGATAGAATAGCGATCTATCTTTTGTCCGCCAACCATAGAGAAACAACTCTGATTTCCATCTTGATAATTTGCGTATAGCCTTTGATTATTATTGGAAGTATAATGTGTATAATCACCACCTATTTCAATTCCGAACCCCAAATGATATTGCAATGTAATATTGTGCATTTGATTGTCAACATATTTATCCACATTGCTGGTTTGGTAGTTGCCTGATGTCCGGCTGTTATTATGCTGGTCGGGGGTATAACTGCCTGTGTATGCTACATTGATATTGTTTTTGTTGTTGAAGTTATATTCAAAAGCTACTCTAAGGTCGTGCTTCCAGTACTTACTACGTAACTGTTCGTTTTGTATGATATGATGTGGTTCATCTTTTAGCGTATGTTTGGAATCAAGGTCTATGTATTCTATCTTTTTTACGTTATTTGCTCCGTACATTACATCAAAAGCCATTTTGGGAGTTGATAAACGAAAGTTTCCATTCATTCCCCCGTCATTGAAGTACTGGTTCTTATAGTCAGCACTTATCTCCCCCTGAAAAGAGTAATCGTTTGCATGCTTTAAAACAAGATTAATGACTGCTCCCCGTACATGATATTCAGGAGGTGCGCTATACATCACTTCCGCTTTTTCTACACGATTCACCGGAGTATTGCGCAAAATTGTTTCAAGCTGTCCGGCATCCATTGTGGTAGGTTTCCCATTTAGAATAACAGTCAGTTTTCCTGCTCCAGCCAAAGTTAGTATTCCTCTGTCTTCTTGCACTCCCGGTATTTTTGTCAATGCTTCATACGCATTGTTTACGAGTTGATTTTGGGTAAGAACAGCAAGATTATATCCTAAAAGTCCATTCTCCACTTTTACAAAAGGACGTTCCGCCTTTATGATAACTTCATCCAAAGCATAGTCTTTAGGTTGAAGTTGAATAATTCCGGCATCATTTCCCTTACCTGTCATCTGTTTTGTTTCATACAAAAGGTGTTGTATTATCAATCGGTATTCTTCCTGTTGGCTTTTAAAAACGAATATGCCGTCAGCATTGGAAATGGATGCGCCTATATAAGTCGAATCCATTGTTTGCAAAATAATAGTCGCACCGTCTATAGGCAGTTGTTTGTCATCTATTATTTTTCCGTTAATCGTTTGCCCCCAAGCGACTGTTTGAGAGCAACCTAAAAATAGGTAGAAAAATGTCAATGTTATTATTTTATTTAATCGCATCATACGAATTCAGTTTATTGATTACAAGACTACTAAAAGGTAAAAAAAACTCCTGCACCAAAGAACCATTCCCATTTTTTTTGTATTATGTTATATTGGTAGTTCGTTTGGGATTTAATAATGGCATGTTTACCTATCTCATATGAAAATCCTGCTCCTACCTTATAAGGGATAGAAGTTGCCGGAAGTATCACACTACGTTTTTTGTCCAGTGTATAGCTTCCATATACACTAAAATGTAATTTCTTGTTTAAAGGAATAGTCATGTTTGTTTTTTGTTGAATCTTTATAAGAGGGAGATTTTTATCTATCCGACTATTTCTCATAAGGCTTTTGCATTTTAGATTTCCATTCAATAGATTATTGTTATGATTTAATTTGTAGTGAAACGTTGTGGCGCACTCAATATTTACTACATTCGGAAAATCTTCTTTAAAATCAATATCTAACCTAAAATCATCCCAGTACCTATTATCGTCTTTTGGCGAATGACCAATAATAGACTGTTCCAGTTCCCTTTTAAAAGCATCATCAATATGGATAGGCATTTCTCCTTTCAGCATTTTGGTCAATCGGACAGAATCGTTTGGAGTCCACCCGTTTTGTACTTGTGCATTGACTGAACGGGCGAGAAATAAAAAAAATAACAAAAATATTGCTGTCTTCCAAACGTTTGAAATTATCTGATTAGTCGCATCCACACTTCATTTAAGCCTTATCCGCTAATACATCTTCTTTAATTTTGGTATTGTACACAGTTCTTTGTGCTTACCAAGTGGTTTGTTCCAATGCCTCAGAGGTAAAGACAGGAATAGGAATATCGTTGTTACTACAACTTGTTAGACACGAGAGAGTACAGATAATAAATACGGAAAACATCATGTGAAAAGTAATTTTCTTCTTCATCTTATTGCTGTTTTAAGTAATTGAACATTGATTTCTTGAAATGGCAAAATACGGAAGAATAAAGAAAAAAGGTCTTGACAATTGTCAAGACCCCGCTATAATGGATGTTAAAGATTGGCTATTTCTCCAGTTTGCAACGGATGCATTTGTTCAGTTTGTGGCGGATGCGACTGATTGTTTCAGGTGTGACTTGTAAGAAAGAAGCCACTTCTTTCAACGTAATGTGCTCTTGAATGTCGGGGCATCTGTTCAATAAATCAAGATAAAGTTCTTCCGTAGTTTTACAGTACATATCCAATAATCTATGATACATCAACAAGTATGATTGTTCGACAAGCGTACACTTTATTTGCATGGTTTCGGCATTTGTCGTAAAGAATTCCTCTGCCGTTGAATACGGTAGATAGTAAATCTTTGAATCGCAAACAGCCTCAATAGTGACTAATGACGGTCGGTCGGGATTTATGAATGTACATAAACTCCCTGCAAATTCATTTGAAAAAGTATATCCTACTATATGTATATTTCCTCTTTCATCCACATGGATATATCTCAATAAGCCGTTTTCAATATAAGCCCCCCGGCGGTTCATTTTACCCTGAACAGAGAACTGTTCTCCCTTTTTGAGTTCGATATAAGTTCCATGCTCCAAGATGAAATGTTTTAATAATTCCAATCGGGAATGCTTACCGTATTGTGCATTGAAGTTCTTCATATGTTTGATATTGTTAGGAGATGATATTTTTACTAATCTCATGCTTATACAAAACTACAATAAAGTTGTAGTTTTACAAAGACATTATTGGCATTTAAAGGAATATAACTATTTTTGTAGCAGAGTATTGAAACAGTGGAAACATAAGGCAAATTAAAGAAATACGCTCGTTTCTATATCGTTACCCATTATTCTATATACTTCTTGTAAATACCTGTTATTCAATAGATAATATTCTTGTTTTCGTTTCCCGAAAAGATAATGTAATATTTGAAAATATACTAAATGCTAAAAAAACTTCTTGGATATATTGATAATTCCAAATAAATATCTACCTTTGCACGCAGAAATCGAACCTAAGACACAAAATTGTGTTGAACGGTGCAAAGTTGTGAAAACCTTATTCAAGGGACTAACATCGTAATGAAGATATAACTTATTGAGAAATAGTGCTATACAAACCGATTTTCGGTTGCTGGTGGCACCACTTTTAGAGAAAGCAAAAAGAAGTAAACTCCTGATATTCAACGAATATCGGGAGTTTTTATTTTTATCCGCTATGCAAAAAACAGCAAATTTCAACCTACTTCGGTGGAGCAAAAGGTGGAGCAAATCAGGAGATATTTCATCTCCACCTTTTGTCTTTGTTTGACTCTGTCTGTCAGCATGTTACATAGCGAAAGTCTCTCCACTTTTCCATAATTTTGTATCACTTAAAACAAGTAGAAAAATGATGGAAAGAAATTCATTTAGTGTTTTGTTTTTCCTAAAGAAAACAAAACTATTGAAGAATGGTGAAGCCTCTGTATGTATGAGAATTACGGTTAATAATGTTCGTTCTGAAACGAATATCCGTAAAAGTATTACCCCTTCCCTATGGAATCAGGCGAAAGAATGTTCTCGAGGTAAAGACCGCAAATCAAACGACCTAAACAAGTTTATCGAAGAAGCCCGAATCAAACTGTATAATATCCATTCTGATTTGAAACAGGAAGGCTTACCTATCACAGCAATGATTCTCCGCGATAAGCTCTTTGGACTGGAAGAAAAGGAAGCATCAAGAACACTTATAGCCACTTTTCAAGAGCATAATAACCAATGTAGACAGTTAGTAGGTAAAGACTTTGCTTTGGTTACCGTTCGCCGCTACGAAAGTTGTAAACGGTATTTAGCCGAACTTGTCAAAATTAAATATGACAAAGAAGATTTACCGCTCAAAGATATAAACGGAGAGTTTATTCGGGCTTTTGATTTCTACTTGAAAACGGAAAAGGAATGTGCTCAAAACACTGTCATTCGCTATATGAAGTGCCTGAAAAAAATTACGAACCTATCTCTTGCCAATGAGTGGATAAGCAAAGATCCGTTTATGGGAATAAAGTTCCATGAGAAAGAAGTTCATCGTGAGTTTCTTACTTGGGATGAACTTCAAACTGTTATAAACAAAAAGTTTGAATTACCTCGTATTGAATTAGTTCGAGATATTTTCATCTTCGGGTGCTACACGGGGTTGAGTTTCATAGATATTAAGCAACTGACGGCTGAACATATTGTGAAAGACAGAGAAGGAAACTTTTGGATTCGGAAGGCTCGTCAGAAAACAAAGAATATGTGTAATATTCCGCTATTAGAAATTCCGCTAGCTATTATTAAGAAGTATAAGGATAATCCAAAGTGTCAAAAACAGAATGTTTTATTGCCTGTCCCCTGCAATCAGAAAATGAATAGTTATCTGAAAGAAATCAGCGATTTGTGCGGCATTCATAAGGAAATTTCCACGCACACAGCCCGCCACAGTTATGCGACTTCAGTTTGCCTCGCCAACGGTGTAAGCATTGAAAATGTAGCGAAAATGCTTGGTCATTCGAATATTAGCATGACGAAACGGTATGCAAGAGTACTTGACCAAAGTATTCTGAACGATATGCAGAAAGTGGGGAACTTATCTACAACTTAGTATAGAGACTGTCGATTATATTATATTATATTAGAAAGGTGCTTTTCTGTTGAGATTGGCACCTTTTTAATCTGTTATCTAGATGTGATATTAAAATAATGAATTATAGTTCTTCGGAGCTTCCGATTATAATCTTTTCTGCGATTACTCTCATCAGTATAATTTCTTTTAAAAGTTCTTTATCATGTTTAAATGGCAGATATTTCATTTTATCCGTTTCTTTACTGTGTACAATGGAGTTTCGCGTTTTATACACTCGTTCTCTTAAATTTTTCACAACAGTCTGCTTATCTTCGTTAAAATTAACCCTATTGCCTCTAGAAAAAGATACCTCATTTTGTTTATAATAATCAATAAGGGTTTTGTCATATCCCTCTATTTCATTTTTTATATCTTCAAAATCAGGAATGAATCTCTCTAATACTAGCCGAAGTGCTTCTGGTTCATTTATTTGAAATTCCTCGTTTCTGTATTTGAGCTTTTCTTGTATTACTTTTATTAATACATTTAAATCTTTAGCTCGTTTGTATGAAAAAGAAGGAGCAGTAATAGTATTTTGCAAAGTCTTGAGAATATCATCATTGTATACTTTTTCAAAAAAATGCTCTATAATGTGATAAAAAGACAAAAATTGCAAATCTGCGCTTTCTGAAGAAATCGCTTTCTGATAAAAAAGAATTAGGTCTTGTAGATATTTTCTTTTAGGAGCTTCAATATCATCTATCCTTGCTCTTCGAATTCGACCAATTCTAACAGCCCTAAAAAAATCTTCAGTTATATTGGTTGGTAGAAAAGCCAAGTCTGTATTAAAACCTAATGTAAATAAAAAACTATAACTATTATTTTCAAATTCTTTTAAAGTCTTGTCCTGCGATGATATGATTTGCAATGTTTGAAAGCGAGGTATTAGTTCCTTTAAAATATCTAAAAGTTCGCAAATATCGGATTGATTGTTATATGCTCTATTTCGTAAACGATAAAACATTACAGGTCTTATAGAACCTTCACTTTTGGATAATTCATATAGACTCTGTATAAAAAATACTAAATATTCGTCCGAAGGTTGCCCTAATCTATATTTAACTCCGTTTACGTTGTCGTCTTTTTTGATTTCCTCTTTACCTCCCCAATAGTGTACTCTAGACCCAAAGGAAAGTGACACTTCATAGTGTTGGTTATTAGATAATTCATAACCCTCAATCGTAGTCATAGTGTCCAGATTTGCACATATCTCTTTATATCTATTTTTCTTTAGCCGAAATTTAATATTATCATATATATAATATTGATAATGACTGGTGTCTTTATCTAGTTTAATCCTAAAGAGTTTCTCTATGGCTTGATTGAATTCTAAAAGTGTCATATCATCGTTGTATTAACTATTTCTTTGCAAAAGTACATATAAAAAAAGACTTAGAGATCATTTCTTAAGCATTTCTTAAAATATTCATTTAAAACGAATTACCATTAGCGACTCTGTTCTAACCACTTCAAAATCTCGATTCCTTATACAAAATCTTCCCCTTAATCTGAATAAACGGAATTTTGCTTGTATCCCGCCAGTCCTGTAAGGTTCGAGATGAAATATGAAGTATCCGGCAAACATCACGGTTAGATAGGAATTTTTCACCGTTCAGGTGCGGAGTACGGTTTTTAAGGGCTTACTGTATGGTATCCAGTAGTTCGCCCAATTCCGTGAAGAAAGAAGCTATGTCCGCTAATTTCTTGTCTAATATTTCCATTATTGTGTCCTTTTTAGTTCCGCATATAGTCGCCCAATACGGAAATGGTTAATATATCCAGTTTAATATTATGGCTGATAGCCGTCCGTTTCAGATTGTAGTTAATAAAAAATCCTTCTTCATCTTCCTATATCTCGTAGGTAGCAAGACTTGCCTGTTTGCTCGTTTCGTTCATGTGGATAACACTAAGTGAATAGCTTTCTCCGCTTCGGTATATGATAACTGTCGGATTCAGGTTTATGCTTTCCCAATTGCCGACCAACCTATCTAAGTTGATATTTTCTGTTTTCATTTTTGCTCTTTGCTTCTTTGTGACTGACTGATTAAATTCTCAATATCCGATACCCGGTAATAACATTTACGTCCAATCTGCGAATAAGGCAGTATGCCGTTATCTCTATATGACTGTAATGTTCTCGGTGATATTTGCAGAAAACTACAAACATCATTATTCTCTAACCATTTTTCTTTGTCCTGATTATCTCCGCATAGATTCTTTATCTGTCGGATAAAATCTTCAAAACGCCCTTTCATCTGCTCGAACGTTTTGCTTTCGATTGCTACTATATCCATACTAAAATCTGTTTTTACTGACTACTGAATTTTTCTCATTGCAATGATTTTCAGGTAAAGGAAAGCAGATTTCAAGCAGGTTTTAAGAAATGGGATGCAATGGCGGAAAGTGGCTGTGTCTGGCGTAAATACTCAATTCCCAAGACATATTTTTTTCTTTTTTTAATTGATATACAACTCATTCATGCAGGGAATAGATAAGGCAACACTTTTTAGAAATTTACTCTTTTTGTGAAGCAAAAAGGAAGAAATTTCTAAAAACCGCTTGCGGCTCGGTGTTGGCGTTCTATTACCGCAATGTACCTTTGTAAATCAAATAAATAAAGAATTATACTATCTCCTATCTTGAAAAGATGAGAGGAGATTCTTCACTGATATTGCATAATTAAAGCCGTCTATTAAGGAGAAACCTAACTTCTTGCCAAATGAACTGCTTTTCTCATTGGTTGATTCAATTCCGACATACTTAAAACCATATTTTAAAGCTATTTCTGTTAAAAAACTGACGAAGTGAGAGCCATCCCTATCTGTTCTTTTTGAAAGCTGATTCGGGCTATAATTAGACAATCAGAGGGAAACAGGCTTTCTAACTTTCGAATACGCAAATAGAAGTCTATCCGGATGTTCCTTCGGGTGGTTACGATATTGTCGGGAGTAAGATATACAAGAGAACAATGGTATCTAAATCGCTTCATCAGGTATATATCTATCGCTTTGCGTATTTCTTAGTATTCATTCATATCATCAATGTTTGACGTTTACTTTCTTAATCCCCGTTTGGACTTCTTTTTCTTAGGTCGTTTAATAGATTGTTCATCATTGCCGTTACCCAGTCCGGGGGTGAGAATACCCAGAACAGAACTTAATCCAACATCCGGTAGAGCGATTGTTTGTTCTTTTTTTCTTTCACCGGAAACTATATTTTGTGAAGTGCTTTGTATTTGGGCAGTTTCTTTCATCTCCCGTTTCTGCATATTGAGCTGGTCGGATATACTGCCGTTCTTCATGGTGTTATAGTATTCAAAAGATTCCGTTAATTCCCGCTTATAACTGAATAGCTTGTCAAATCCCTGTTCTGCTTGTTGGAATAGGTTCTTCCTGTCAAAACCGCCCTTAACTATTCCTTTCTTGGTGTTCTTGTGATTGGTAAGCGGGGATAGCTTTTTCTTATTTGTTTGGTCTTTCCGGCTAACTATTAAATGACAGTGCATATTTAGTTTATTGTTCGACCTGTCCCGACTGAAATGTATCTTTCCATAGAATTTTATATCTTTTGCTGACAACCCTTTGTTGAAGCTCTTAGCGTATTCAGTAATAACTACTTCACGGATATACCGCTTCATGGCTTCGGCTTGTTCCTGTTCGGTGTTACCCATTGCCCGAAGTTCCTTTTCTGACGGGCTGACATGGATAGCATAAAACTTGGCATCTGTTTTAAGTAGCTGACCAATATTGCTGTCTATATCTTTTATAACCTGTGATTTATAGATGTTATCATCCGTTAGATTGAAAAAACCTTCGGTATAGATTCCCTGCTCCATACGCTCTAAGTCCTCATGTTCGCAATAATCCGCTAATCTTCGGCTACTGCCTGCATTATTATACGTGCCTTTGGACGGTGGCGGGAAATCTATATTCATAGGGTTACTCGTTTATCAGGTCGTTTATTTCAGTTCTTAGGTTCTCTTTCCGCTTACCGTCCATTACTCCGCAAGTGGCAAGTTCCGAATACAGGAAAATCAGCTTCAAAAGTTTATTATGATTCCATTCCTGCTTCTTTGATGATGAACTTATAGCCCTAGCAAGGTCATTGATTTGTTTGGCTTGGTTGTTAATTACGGTTGCGTGTTGGTTGAATGTTTCGCTTATTTTTTTCAGAACATTATCCTGCAATTTCCTTGTGGTTTCTATCTCTGATGCTATTAATTCTTTCTGTTCTTTCACGGAAGCATCAAATTTGACGACTATTGAATGGCTTGTGCGTATCATCGGGGTAAGCTGGTCTTCCTCGTACTTCCGAATGAAGCGGATAATATCGTCCTGCCGTTTGTTGATTTTGGCAAGTTCCGTCTTTACCGATTCCGGAGCATCGGCAGGGTTGATATGGGCTTTATCCAGATATAGGAAAGCCTGTTTTGTAATCTCTCCTTTTTTCAGTGAATAGCGTTTACAAAGTTTTTCTATCAACTTGTCCGTTTCCGCTTCTATCGCTATTGTCGTAAATATGATATTTCTATTCTGTTTTGCCATAGTTATAACTATTTTATAGCTATTTATATTTACAACTTGCTCAAATAGAATTGTATATCAATTCGAGTTATAGCAAGTGTTATAACTGTGCTTTATCCTAAAGCACTAAAGCCGAAGGCTTTGCCCCGCAGGGCAAGAGGGAAGAACAGGACTTGTCCAGTTCCCTCTTGCTTCATTTAGCGAAACGAGCCGAGCCACAGGGCGAGGTGATTTCTGCTAAATGGGGAGCGATGGCACATCATCAGGCGGTAACATTACCCGTCTTGTTTTGCAGTGGTTTGCTTATCGAGTTGGTTTTCCTTTTTGAACCGTTCATAGGTCTTACTTTCGGCATTTTCTTGAATAAATGTCCGGATGTCTGCTGCACGGTAATAGGTCTTATGACTTATCGTAAAGTAAGGGAGTTTGCCACTTGCCCGATACCGTTGCAGGGTTCGGAAAGATACTTTTAGCAGGAAAGCTAAATCCTGATTGTCGAGTATTTTATCATTTTCGTCCAATACCTTGTCAGTATTGATTAGCGATTTCAGGTCTTGCCCGATTTCAGAGAGTTTTTTAGATAGTCGCTCCACCCACTTGTCGAAGTTTTCGTTGTCTATATACATTTTGCTTCATTTTTTAGTTGAACATTCAGTTTTCCAATCGATTGATGAAGCAAAGGACGGAAGAATAAGGAAATAAAAATAGAGGAGTCCGGTATTGACCCCTCTATATTATAAATGCAAATTATTATTTATCAACCTGTTGCAAAATCATCTTTTTTCATCTTTATTTTTCAGTGCTTCCGCTTGTCGTTTCTTATATTCTTTAATAAGGACGGCTTTTAAAGCATCCAATGTTTTGGTGAGATTACATGATTTGCGTTTGAAGAGTTCGCTTTGACGGTCATAGATACCGTTAAAACTAAATCCGAAAGCCTGTTCAAAGACTTCCGAAAAAGCAATGATAGTTGGATTCTTGCCTGTGTTGTCGATGATACCACCCAACAACATCAAAGCTGAAAGAATTTCAGTCATACCCATAATTCCAAGATGTTGGAACTTAGGTATGACCGATAAAGGTGATTCAAATGTCAATGGAGTTGCCAAAGGAAACGATTCAGGATGTGTAATTTTGAAATTTAGTAGTTCCAGTTCTGTGCTAATAATTGCCAGTGTCTTTTGTAAGAATAGCTTTTTAAGCGCATTTTTCCCCCTGCCCGTAAAGAGGTACTGTTTCGAGTGAGGCTATCTCAATACGGGTAGCTACAAGAATACGGTAGACTGTGGAATAATCACTTCCATCCCCCACGATTCTTATTTGTTCAACAAATTCGCCATAAGCATTTTGCATTTCTTCGTTACTTACTTCCTGTGAGGTTTCAGACAATAGTCCGAACATCCTCATTTGTAATAAATCATTCATAAGCATAAATTAATTGAATTATATCAAGGAACAGCCTTGTATACTGAATGATTAATGCATTAATTGAATATCCCCTCTTTTATTTGCTTAAGAATGTAAACTTTAACTCCGTGTTTTTCTCCGTCCGTTATAATGTCTTCAAACATTTTCTTCATTTCATTAGGTGAATGCTGGGTATGCCCGTCAAACATAAGGCATAATGCTTCATTACCATAAACCTTCTTGGCTATTGGAATTGCAATAAAGAAAGGTAAAAAGTAAAGCCCATTAGCTTTTACTGCTTTCGGATTATAACCTAACTTTTGACATACCTCTAACCCTTCTCTGATAGCCTTTATTGCTTCCTTTAGAATATCAGAGTTGCTCGCAAAATTCCGTCCGCTTTTAGCTTTCATGATTCCCGCAGACAATCCAGCAGCAACTGCATAGTGGGTTATAAGCCAAATTTTAATTTGATTGTAGATAATTGGTTTGAGATTGGCATCTTCAAATGCATCAGCTATTTTCCGTACTCGTTCAGATATTTCTCCATTCGGTTCTCCTAATGGAGTATGTGATTGTTTTAATCCAGAAATAGCACTATATATACAACCTGCATCTCTGCCACCGCCTACCATAAAGGGAAATCCGAAAAAATATTGTTTCTCGGAAAGATATTTATTAATGCTATCCAAATCATCAATCCACATGTTTTGAAAGAAAAGAATATGAGCGTTTCCTGCTGACTTGGAAAGAACAGGTAGTATTTCTTTCAAATGAAGATTGTTTGTTGTTACAATAATGTATTCAAAATTGTTATCTGCTGACAAGGAATCTATAACATCAGGCTTAAAAACAATATCCTCTATTTCCTTTTTTCCTCCTCTAAAATCTGCACAGTGGATATGAATGCCTTCTTCCTTTATAGCTTGTTTCTTTTCAGGTCTAACCAAAACAGCTATTTCGTGACCCGCTTTTGATAATTGCCAACCGTAGGTAGTTCCTACAATTCCCGCTCCGTAAATTAGTATTTTCATATTGGGTTGCTTATATTCTTATATCTACAAAAAAAGATTGAAACAATGACCTATTATCAGAATAAGGGTCTGCATTTGATAAAAACTCATTCGGAGTGTAACCTGACAGAAATTTCACTTCTCTTATTAAATGAGATTTGTCGTAATATCCACATTTGCAAGCAATTTCATTTAGATTTGCTGAAGAATTCGTTTGCAACGAATGTAGCGTTTTTGAAAATCGGTTTATCTGAATGAACTCCTTTGGGTTTAATCCTACATATTCTGAAAAAAGTCGTTTGAATTGTTTATATCCAAGACAAGCTCTGTCAGCCAATTTAGAAATATTGCTTTCTCCCATTTCTATTGATTGAATAACTGAAGTATATCGCTTATAGTTATAATCTTCGCCACTATTGAGATATCCTAACAAAAAATTCTCTATCAAACAGACAACTCTTTGCTCATCAGGAGTGTCAAGCAAACGTATTTCTAATTCTTTAAATCGTGGGCTTAGTAAGTCCAACCCGACATTTTGTCCTTTAAGCTCACTACCTGACATATTCAATAGCATTTTAATACCAATAGGCTGGAAAACGACTATTACGATATTCAGATTGTCAAAGCACATATTTACGGGTCTAACGGATTGTCCAAAAAGATATGACTTCGGATACAAGCCGTATTCTTCCGAATAGATATTACCTCCCCGATTAAATATTAGTCCTGCGTATCCAGAAGGAATAGCACGTTGTTTGCCTTGACATGTGCTATCTGCGGATAGAAACCAATATTCCTTGACATACGGTGCAAGTAATGGTGATGGCGATATAGACAAAAATCTCTCCATATAAACAATTTAGGCAAAAATAAAGCATATTATTTAAGATTGCGGTGTACAAAAAGGACATTTTTGCTTTATTTGTAGCAATATGAAGCAACTTTCTGCTTCGATGGGGATATTTTCAATATAATAGTCAATAAAACTATTCTTTAAATTTCCAAATTACGACGATTCTCCTTATATTTGTAGTAGGAAATGTGTTGTGAAGAATTTCGCCGCAAAGCAGTGCAAAAATTTGGTGGAGCAATAGCGGGAGATTACTTCTTTTTTGAAAATATATCTATAAGAAATACAGCCACTTAAGTCAAAATGACGATTTCTGGTGGCACCACTTTTAAGAAAAGAGAAACGATGTAAATCCCTAACTTTCAAAGAAGTTTAGGGATTTTTCATTTTCAAGAATAGGTAAAATAAGTGGGACTAAAGTAAACTATACATCCTTATTCGGGGGATAGTTTTAGAAAGCCTAAAATGTTACACAGCACAAGTGCTACTTCGTTTTTTTACAGCACATTGATCTATTTTACATAACCGGGTTCTCGGTTCGATTTCCTAACTTTGTATCATTAAAAATTGAGCCGTATGGAAAGAGAAATATTCAGCGTGTTGTTCTTCATTAAGCGTAGTAAAACGTTAAAAACGGGAAAGTACCTCTGCGTGTGAAATTCTATCAGATTTACCAAGACTTGGAATTGGAGGAAAAGATTGTCTCCGCACGTGCCATAGTAAACCGCTATCAGGGAAAGGACGAAACTTTCAAAACATTATATAATGTGTTCAAGGAGTATAACGACAACTTGGAAACTCGAATGAAACAGATCCCCAATATCCAACTTAAATTGACCCCCGATTTATTTTTCCTAAAATACAAAAAACATCATATAATCAACTCATTAGCTTTCGATTTGTGCTGGGTTTGTAATTTTTATTTACTGCCAATATAGTCATTCATTTCTTCCCGCAAATTTTGCGTAAGGACTCTCCGTGCAGCTCAATTCTTGCGGCTTGGTGAGTTATTCTGTCCATGACTGCGCCGGCGATTGTCTTCTTGCCGATGACATCATACCTGTCTTTGACAGGCAATTGTGATGTAATCAGTGTTGATTTCTTACCATATCGGTCTTCGATGATGTCCATCAGATGCATTCTGCTTCCGTTGTCCAACGGTTGCAAGCCGAAATCATCCTGTATAAGCATATCCGTCCTTTCTATCTTTTTCAGCTCCTACAGGATGCTACCTTTTACCTTGGTGGCCTTCAACTGCCCTAAAAGTCTGGAAGTATTGGCATACAGCACTTTCAATCCTTTCTGGCAGACTCTGTATCCCAAGGCTGTGGCAATGTAGCTCTTTCCTGTACCGGAGCTTCCCATGACAAACAAGTCGCACACCTCCTTGACAAATCTTGTTCATGCTGATTGATTTATTGGGAATACTATCTGTTTTGTCTATTTAATAGATTAATGTAGAATTATGAACTGATTCTGTAACTCTTTTAATGTTTTTTGGGTGGGGCAATTTAAATTGGATTTTGGGGAACTCTTTAGATAGGACAATGGGGGACAGTTTATACCAAATTTTCCACCTGTCAATACACAGAAGAATTTTCATTGTTTATTACCGAAAAATAGAAGCAGTCTCTACAAAAAAAGACTGCTTCTGCTTCATTTCTAAAACAAATCAAAAAACAAATATGCTCAACTATTAATCTTAATTTTCTTTTAAGAAACGGATGATAACACAGGTTTGTCTGATACGGAAAACAAGTGTTCACTAAGCGCCTTCAAAGCATGCACTTTATCTTCCGCTTTCATCACCAACGATACATTACTACTACTTCCGCCGTATGAAATCATCCGTACGGGAATATCTTTCAATGCATTGATGATGCGTGCCTCAAAACCGACATTTTGCCATTCTAGGTCACCAACAACACAAACAATCACCATATTCTTTTCGACTGTAATCGTTGCGTATTTCCGTAATACACCCACAATCTCGTCTATATGCTTGTCATCATCAATCGTTACGGAAACCCCGATATCGGAAGTGGTCACCATGTCCACCGGCGTATTGTAATTATAGAACGTATCAAACACGATGCTCAGAAAATGAGGTGTCGGTATCGTATGGAGCGACTTGATCTTGACATACGTGATGTTGTCTTTGGCGGCAACAGCTTTGATCGTACCCTTTTCCACCGTATTCGAGATCAATGTACCCGACGCATTTGGCTGCAATGCGTTCAAGAGGCGTACCGGTATGTTCTTTTCCTTGGCAGGCAGGATGCAAGTCGGATGTAGTATCTTGGCACCGAAATGTGCCAACTTAGCGGCTTCGTCGAAGTTCAACTGCCTAACAGGAGCGGTGTCATTGACAAACCGTGGATCGTTGTTGTGCATCCCGTCAATATCCGTCCATATCTGTATCTCTTCTGCTTGGATAGCCGCTCCAATTAGAGAGGCGGTGTAATCGCTTCCTCCTCTTTCCAAGTTGTCAATGCTGCCGTAAGCATTCCGGCAGATGAAACCTTGCGTAATATATATTTCTGCCTCTTTGTTTTGCTCCAAAAGTGTATTTAGGTGTTTAGCGATATATTCCATGTCTGGTTCATTGTCCATTGTAATTCGCATGAAGTTCAACGCTGGCAATAAAACTACCTCCACTCCTTGTTCTTCCAGATAGCAGGTCATCAGAAAGGTTGATATTAGCTCACCCTGCGCCAAGATTTCCTTTTCATCGAACATGCTGAAAGGCATATTAGAGAAAGACCAGACATGTTGAGACCGTTCAAGCATGTATTGCATGGCCCTTTCTTTGTAGGTATCGCTTTGGTATAATTCTTCTATATGATTGACATAAGCTTGTTCCAAAGCAGAAAGGATCGCATTGGCTTTTCCCGGATCTTTCTTATGGAAACACTCAGATATCTCCACTAAAGAGTTTGTTGTCCCTGCCATGGCAGAGAGTACTACTATTTTCTGTTCCTGATCGCAAATGATTGATGCGACATTCTTGATCCGCTGGGCAGAACCGACTGAAGTACCACCAAATTTTAATACTTTCATTAGACTATCTGATTTTTGATTTTACTTTTTATACATTGAATCTGATCACGAACGTGCTACCTTTACCGACTTCGCTTTCGATACGGATCGTACCACCATGAGCTTCCACAAAGTCCTTGCTGATGGCAAGTCCCAAACCGCTACCTTGTACTTTTGTTCCCGGCACACGGAAATAGTGGTCGAAAATACTTTCGTGGTAACGCGAGTCAATGCCCTTTCCGAAGTCCTTGACATAGATCTCGACGGCTTTGTCGATCTGTCGTGCACCGATGATAATCCGTCCGTTCTCCGACGAATAACGGATGGCATTCGATAACAGGTTGGTCACAACCCAAGCAATTTTCTCGCTGTCGACAAACAATTTGGTGATCTTTTCAGGATACTCCACTTCGATCTGACAGTTAAAACGCTCGGCCTGTACCCGGTTCGCCTTGATGGCATAGTCGATCAGTTCGATCGGTTTGGTAATCTTCGGATTCAGGTAGAGCTTACCGCTTTCTACCTGTGACATCTTCAACAATTCGCCAGTGATCTCCAACAAACGGTCGCTATTTTCCTTTATGTTCTTGGAAAGGCTCTCCTGTTCTGTATTCAGTTTTCCGAACCGATTGTCTTCCAGCAGTTCCAAGCTCATCATGATAGCCGATATCGGTGTCTTCAGTTCATGAGAGATCGTTGAAATAAAGGTTGTCTTTGCAATATCTTTTTCTTTAAATTCGGTCACGTTCTTCAACAGGATCACATCCCCGACATACTTACTCTCCAGTCCAGTCTGCCTGTTAACGTTGATCGGGATGTATTTTACTTGAAAATAGCTTTCCTTGTTGTCCGCATAGATTTTCAACGGATCCTTATTGTCATCGGGATGTACCAACTGGCGGATCAAACGGCGCAGCAGATCATTTTTTAACGCCACTTCGGGAGCCGGTTTGTCGATAATGTTTTCCCGTGTCAAATTCAAAACAGTCAAAGCCTCGTCATTGACAAACAAAATCTTCCGTTCCTTACTCAAGCCTATGATAGGTTCTGCAATGCTGTTGATAATTGTTTCTATATATTTTTTCCCTTGCAGGATATCTTCCAGCGAACTGTTCCTGTATTCGGCCAAGCGCTCGGCCATCTCGTTGAACAACGTGGCTATTTCCTTAAACTCCGGTTCATTGCCCAAATTAAGCCGTTTGCTGTAATTGGCATTGGTGATTTCCTTGATGCCATCCGTCAATTTCCGGATCTGTACGCTGACCGAGCGTGGCAGGCGAGCCAGAAAGAGGAAGGCGATCACGATACAAGCGATCCCTACCGTCCAGATCCAAAAGAGAGACCTTTCCGCCGTATGGACAGCCACTTCATTCTTTTCATAAATGGCAGACATATTGACTGCCATAATGGTATAAATCGTCTGGCGTATCTGCCGAATCGATTCATCATCCATGTCATCCAACGCCTTTTCACAGTTCGAACTTAATCGGTTAGTCAGTATGTCTTCATCCTTCTCTGTCAGATTTTTTTTCTGAGCTTCCAACCCGGCCTCAAACTCTTTTCGGGCATTCGGATTTTCCCGAATGGCATCCAGTGACTCGAGCATCTGACGGGAATAAAGGAGTGAATTGTAATTATCCGCTAGGATATTCTGCGTGTCATCCGATACATTATGAATGTTTTTTATAGCCAATCCACCTAATAAAGTGATCAGGACAAATAAAAGTCCTATCCCATAAGTCAACTTTGTTTTTATATTCATATTCATGGAAGGATTTTTATGCTAATATTATTAAATCAATGCCTAATTGAGCCAACTCTTCTAACATGTTCCGATAGTGAACCATCGCAAGGATAGCGGAAGGATATTTTAAAGCTGGTCGTCCGATACATAGCGTACTGATTTGCTTTTCTTTACAAACCTGTACGATCGCATCCGTTATATGTGGGGATTGCACTTGAATGATTTCTCCTCCAAGTTCCGTTGCCAACTTGAAATGGTTAAGCAAATGCCTTTGACTTGCCAACGGAATCCTGTCGGAACTTTCTCTTGGGGTTTGTACATACAGTACAAAAAACTTGGAATTATATCGGGTTGCCAACCGTGCGACTTTCCGTATGATCTTACGGGGAGTTTTCTCATTACTGCTGATGCAGGCCATAAACCTTTCGTGGCGTACGCCGAGATTCTCTGGAATGGTATTCTCCACTTTTTTTTCTACCCGCAAAGCTACCTCTTTCAATGCCAACTCCCTAAGCTGAAGAATATGTTCAGCCTTAAAGAAATTATTTAATGCTGTTTGTATCTTATCGGGTTTGTATATTTTTCCGGCTTTTAACCGAGCCAGCAATTCGTCAGCGGTAAGGTCTATGTTGACCACTTCATCAGCCTGCTCCAGTACGATATCAGGAATACGTTCCTTGACCTCAATGCCAACCACGTCCTGCACCATCTCGTTAAGTCCTTCTATATGCTGAATATTGACCGCCGTGATCACACTGATACCGGCATCCAGTATATCCATGACATCCTGCCAACGCTTTTCGTTCTTACTGCCTTCGACATTGGTATGAGCCAATTCGTCAACGATGACAACTTCAGGATGGATACTGAGAATCGACTGCAAGTCCATCTCTTCGATCTCTTTTCCTTTATAAAATATCTTGCGGCGGGGGATGATAGGCAATCCTTCCACCAAAGCCTCCGTCTCGACTCTCCCATGTGTTTCTATATAACCGATCTTGACATCGATACCGCTTTCCAGTAATTGGTGGGCATCAGATAGCATCCGATACGATTTACCTACACCGGCAATCATGCCGATGTAGATTTTAAAATTGCCACGACGAGACTTTTTCAACAAATCTAAAAAATGTTGTACACTTTGTTCTCGGTCCATGCGTATTATTATATCAAGGTCTTAAAGAAATTCCCAAGACAAGATGGGCATCCTCCATACGAGGGTTCCAAATTGCCTGTGTAAAAATAGGTAATGAGAAAGAATCCGTGATTTTGATATCTTTCGTTGCTTTCAATGCAACATTCGTTACTGCAAATCCACTATTTACATCACCTCCATACGTAGTTATTCCCGCATCATACGGAAGAACACCACAAGTTGCATTCAGATCGACGCCCTTCACTGTGAATGGAAAATTCAACTCCACATAAGAAGAATAGTTTTGGTTTCCATTTTCATCTTTGTCTTGACCGGCAAACATGAAATTCCAAGTGATAGACAAAGGTAACTTCTCAATAGGTAAAGTGTAAGCCAAACCTGCTTCAAAATGGTGATCTGTTTCATGGCTTTTGAAGTTAAAATAACGGCAAGAGCCTTGCCCTGCCCACCATAAGCTAGCGACAGATAATGTAGGACCAGCTGATCCGAATGTATACGCTGCCGTTAAATCTATCTCTTTAGCCGCAGGCATAGATGTAGAGTTTGCTCCCTGAAAATCGGTAGATCCCCAGGCTGTCAAAGAGAAATTACCTACCCCCAGTGATAGTGTCGGCTGGAAGCTAGCACCAGTTTGGTAGAAACCACGCCAAATATAGGAACTTACCAAATCTCCCTGTACAGAAAAACTTACTTTACCATCCTCTTCCTGTGCATTAGCCAACGTAGAAGATGCCATTGAGAATACAACTGCCAAGGCTGCTACTTTTTTTACGAATGATTTCATAACCTAAATCTAATTGACTTATTAAAAATTTGTTATTTGTTATTTGATGCTTGATCAAGCGCAACATTTAATTTCAATACATTTACTTTCTCCGTTCCGAACATACCCAATAACGGTTTCTCAACATGAGAATTGACGATACCCATTACCTTTTCTTCCGACCATCCACGAGCGTCCGCTACACGTTTGGCCTGTGCATAAGCGGCTTTCGGTGAGATATGGGGATCCAAACCGGAACTGCTGGCCGTGATGATTTCAGCCGGAACTTTTTCACGGGTTAGGTAAGGATGATGAACCAAGAATGTATCAATACGTTCTTCCAACAAAGCTAAATGTTCTTCATTGGAAGGTCCCTTGTTACTACCTGCCGAACTGGATGCATCGTAACCGTCACCGGCATGGGAAGGACGTCCCCAGAAATAAATATCTTGCGTGAAATTCTGACCAATATTGGCGGCCCCCACTACTTTTCCATTCAATGTAACCAGTTCGGCATTACCCTTATTCGGTCCTGCCACTTGGGCAAACAACCACAAAACGAAAATGTAGAAAACACTGAAGAACAAACAAAATGCAATTGTCAGTCTTAATGATTTAAAAAGATTTGATATCATAATGAATTATTGTTTTATTTTCTTAACCTTCCTCCTATCTTCATACAGAGGGAGGAAGGTTTTTAATATTGATTTTACTTTTACATGAATAAACTTACAATCATATCTATCAACTTGATACCAATGAACGGGGCAATTACACCGCCCAAACCGTAGATCAGCAAGTTGCGACGAAGCAATGCGGAAGCACCGATCGGTTTATAAGCCACACCACGTAATGCCAGAGGGATCAGAATCGGGATGATGATCGCATTAAAGATGATCGCACTTAGGATCGCTGATTCCGGACTGTGCAGGTGCATGATGTTCATCGGGGCCAATGCCGGGATCGTAACCATGAACAGAGCTGGTACGATAGCGAAATACTTGGCCACGTCGTTAGCGATACTGAAAGTAGTCAGCGTACCGCGAGTCATCAGCAACTGTTTACCGATTTCGACAATCTCGATCAGTTTCGTTGGGTCGTTGTCCAAATCAACCATATTACCAGCTTCCTTGGCAGCCTGCGTACCACTGTTCATTGCGACACCAACGTTTGCCTGAGCCAAGGCCGGGGCATCGTTCGTACCGTCCCCCATCATGGCGACCAGCTTACCGTTTTCCTGTTCCTTACGGATATAGTTCATCTTGTCTTCCGGTTTGGCTTCGGCGATATAATCGTCTACACAGGCTTTTTCAGCGATATATTTTGCGGTCAACGGGTTATCACCGGTTACCATTACCGTCTTCACACCCATCTTACGCAAACGTTCAAAACGTTCTTGGATACCCGGTTTGATGATATCCTGTAACTCGATCACACCAATGATGAAATCATCCTGTGAAACAACCAGCGGAGTACCGCCGTTACTCGTGATCTTCTGAACCAAATCGGCCACCTCTTTCGGATATTTGTTGCCGGCAGCCTCACTCATCTTACGAATAGCATCAAAAGCTCCTTTACGGATGCGAGTACCGTTTGCCAAATCCACTCCTGAACATTTAGTTTCTGCCGTAAACTTGATCATCTTTGATCCGGATGTATTCAGATCATGTACACGTACACCTTTTTCACGTCCCAATTCCACGATTGACTTACCTTCGGGTGTATCGTCTGAAAGAGAGGACAGTAGACAAGCTTGTACAAAAGAGTGTTCGTCAATGCCGGATACCGGATAGAACTGGGTTGCTTTACGGTTACCGATCGTGATCGTACCGGTCTTGTCGAGCAGCAAAGTATCAATGTCACCGGCTGTTTCAACCGCCTTACCGGATTTGGTGATCACATTAGCAGACAACGCACGATCCATACCGGCAATACCGATGGCAGATAACAAACCACCGATCGTAGTCGGGATCAAACAAACGAACAAAGAGATAAAGGCCGCGATCGTAATCGTCGTGTTGGAATAATCAGCAAACGGTTTCAAGGTACCGCAAACAACAACGAATACCAATGTAAAACCTGCCAGCAAGATTGTCAAGGCGATTTCGTTCGGAGTTTTCTGGCGAGAAGCGCCTTCCACCAAGGCGATCATCTTATCCAAGAAACTTTCACCCGGTTCGGTCGTCACTTTCACCTTGATCTGGTCGGACAATACTTTCGTACCGCCTGTTACAGAACTCTTGTCTCCACCCGCTTCACGGATCACCGGAGCAGATTCACCTGTGATGGCGCTTTCATCGATAGAAGCCAGACCTTCGATAATTTCACCATCGGAAGGAATCGTGTCGCCGGCTTCACAAATAAAGATGTCGCCTTTCTTCAACTGAGAAGAACTGACCGTTTCGATCTTGTTACCGACACACAATTTGGCAGGAGTTTCTTCCCGGGTCTTACGCAAACTGTCGGCCTGTGCCTTGCCTCGTGCCTCTGCAATCGCCTCTGCGAAGTTGGCGAAAAGCAACGTGGCGAACAATACAATAAACACTAAGATATTGTAACCGAAAGATCCTTGTGTCGTATCACCGGTGGTAGCCGCCCAAATCGTAACAAACAACATGACGAATGTCACCACCTCCACGATAAACATGATCGGGTTACGGAACATCATCCGCGGATTCAACTTAATGAATGATTGCTTCAAACTTTCTATAACGAGCTTCTTTGGAAATAAAGAAGCAGTTTTGTTATTTCTCATCTTCTTAATCTGTCAATTAGTAAATACTAAAATATTCGGCGATCGGGCCTAATGTTTGTGCCGGGAAGAATGACAAGGCAGCAACGATGACGATTACGAAGAATGTCATCACACCGAATGTAACCGTATCAGTCTTTAATGTACCCGCACTCTCCGGAGTGTACTTCTTGTTTGCCAAAAGACCTGCAATAGCTACCTGTCCGACAATTGGCAAATAACGTGAAATGATCAGTGCCAAACCGCAAGTGTAGTTCCAGAAATAGGTATTGTCGCCTAATCCTTCAAAACCGGAACCGTTGTTAGCAGAAGAAGAAGTATATTCATATAACATTTCACTGAAACCATGGAAACCAGGGTTGTTCAACCAGCCACCCTCGCTCTCTACGAATTCAGGGGCATATACCCATACGTAGGAAGAGATAGCCGTAAAGATCAAAATCACGAATGGGTGAGCCAACGAAACGATCGTTGCAATCTTCATTTCTCGGGCTTCTACCTTTTTACCTAAGAATTCCGGCGTACGTCCGACCATCAAACCGCTGATGAATACGGCTATAATCAAGAATGCATAGTAGTTCATGAAACCTACGCCGACACCACCAAACCATGTATTGATCTGCATGTTCAACATCTCCACCATACCAGAAAGAGGCATTGTACTGTCGTGCATACCGTTAACGGAACCATTAGAGGTGACGGTCGTAGTCACAGACCACAAAGCGGTTGCGCCCGGACCCAGACGGGTTTCCTTACCTTCCATAGCACCGCAAGACTGGTCAATACCCATCTCGTCGATTTTCGGGTTACCTGCCATCTCATAGTGAACGTTACAGAATACCCCCAAAAGATAAGCAAACAGCATCACACCATAGATCACATAACCTAACTTTTTACGTTTCAGATAAAATCCCAAAGCAAATACCAATGCCATCGGAATGATCAGAATAGACCAACATTCTACAATATTGGTCAGGTAAGTCGGGTTTTCCAATGGGTGAGAAGAGTTTACTCCGAAGTAACCACCACCATTCGTACCTAACTGTTTAATCGGAACGATTGCAGCTGTAGGACCTTGTGAAACAGTTTGTTCAGCTCCTTCCAATGTCGGGATTGTCATTTTGGAGTCAAAGCCCATCGGCGTACCTTGTATGATCAGGATGAACCCCACGATCAGAGACATCGGGAAAAGGATACGTGTACAGCTGATCACTAAATAGTGCCAGAAGTTGCCGATTGTTTTAGTTGTTTTGGCGGCCATCGACTTCATAATTCCAGCCATGGCAGCCATACCTGTTGCAGCAGTGATGAACTGGAACAACATGATGACGAACAACTGTGTAAAATAAGTCAAACCGCTTTCTCCGCTATAGTGCTGCAAGTTACAGTTAACCATGAAACTAATACACGTGTTGAACGCCAAATCTGGACTTTGTCCGCTGTTCCCATCAGGATTCAAAGGAAGATATCCTTGCGATACCAACAGGATCATACCCCAGAAGAACCAAAATACGTTTATAATAAGCAGAGATTTCAAGAATGCCTTCCAATCCATCTCTTCATTGGGGTTGATACCCGCCAACTTGTAAATAAATCTTTCAATTGGAGCCATGAAACGCATGCAGTCGTTTCCCTCCTTATACACCTTGGCGATATGCTTTCCCAGCGGGTAACTGATAACCAGCAGCAGCAATATCTGCAATGCTACACCTAAAATTTCTGTATTCATCTTTTCACTTAAAAAAACTAATTACCATTAAAACTTTTCGGGCTTAATTAGGACATACATCAAATACCCGAAGATCAATAAGCAAAGTATAAACAGTGCTAAAAACATAATTTAATTCTCCTTTCTTACATTAAATTTTCTCAAACCAGTCCACACACTTGAAGAAAAACCAATAGCATGCTACACCGGTAGCACACAAGAACAAAAATGATAACGTATCTTCCATACTTGTCTTTTTTAATTGTTAATACTATTTATTTGTTTTCCACCCTACTATATGCCAAAGCTGTGCCAAAAAATCGAGTTCTTGCACAATACATTGTTTATCAGTTATATAATCAAAAAATAATATTATTATGTAATATGCTCAATCCTTTTCAAAAGGAAAAAGATATTTTCATTTTGAAAAGGTATATAAAAAACGCAAGCTGCCTGTTTTAGGTAAACCTACCGGGTATGCAAGAACAAAGTGTTCCACATTATAGTCCATAGGCTTCCATCTTCCTATAAAGTGTGGTTAAGGCTATCCCAAGAGGACGAGCAGCTTCGGGTTTGTATCCGTTAGTATGTTGGAGAACTTTCTGAATGTGGTGCTTTTCAACGCTGACTAGGTCCAATTCAATATTATTCCCCGTATTTTCAGATAATTGACATTTCCTTTCCATGGACATCGTTTTATGGCTGCCATATATTTTTTATGATCACTTTAAATCTCACCAAAATCTTTAGATATCTGCCCTGCACAGGCAGGCTTCCAACAATCGAAATTTCTCTTTTTAGCTAAAATCATGTTATTGATTATAGGCAATTCGCAACTTTCGCTGATATATAAAATAGCATGTCCTTGAGCTGTTGTTTTCAATTGTTTTCTTAATGTGTTCCAAGCTTCTGTATCAGAAATAAAATATTGCGATGCGGTAGACTCCGTTTCATACACCAGTTTGTATTCATTCAGCACCAATTCATTTTCCTGATTTGTCTTCTTTTGAGGATAGCATAAATAGGCAATTCCTGTCAAAAGGATGATTCCTGTAAAAGTATTCAGCAGATATTTAAAATAATAATCATTTTCGAAGACATAGAATTCATTGATGCTACCACATATACATACGCTAGCCACTAACAGTAATATTACCGTTATCCGTTGCTTTAAAAATTTCATCCGCATATTCTTTTCCATTTGTATCCTAATTTTTGAAATCAAATCCTTTAAATAAGCCGTGAATAAATTATATCCACGGCTCAAAAAGAAAAAAACAATTCAAATCTTTACAGAATGAATGGAGAAAAAGATTTTGGTACACATAAAACAACTTTAATTGCAATAATATATAATATGAAACTCATATCCTTCTATGAGCAACCAAGTACTTCTTGCAAGGCCACCATTTTTCAATCCTGTTTTTCAAAATGAAAAAATACCCCAAAACACCAATCCAGCTTGTTACTAGTAACAGAACGATAATCTTGTTTTTGATCCTTTGAGGAACATCTTTTTTTATTAAATTGCTGATTGCCCATACAGAGGCAAGCGAGCCTAACTGATAAATAAAAAATACCATTTTGTTTCTTTGTTGTTCTACATTGTTTCTTATAGCAGACAACCGAAGATGAATATTAATGATACTTTCTTCGGAAATCTAAACTGATAAAGATAATGCCAAAATCAGACCAATTTAAGAACAATAAACATAAATCACTATATATCAATAGATTAAAAATATCAATTCTAAATTGAAAGTAAAAAAAACAACTAAAATGAAAAACACTTTTTCATTTTGGTAATATTACTTAGGCTTCCCTATTTGCAAACATCTGTTTATCAATGACAAATACAAATTGGTATGGATTTTGCTTTGTGTTGTATATAATATTTCAAATATGAGATTATTTATCATTTCGAATAGGTTGCCTGTAAAAGTTACACGTTCCTCCGATGGAAAATTTGTTTTTTCACGGAGCGAAGGAGGGCTGGCTACAGGTTTGAAGTCATTGGACGTTGATTGTGAAAAACATTGGATTGGTTGGCCTGGCGTCTGCGTAGAACAAAAGACGGAAAAAGATGACATTTGCAGTCAATTGGAAAAAAATAATTATCATCCGGTATTCTTATCCGACAGGCAGTATGAAAATTACTACGAAGGATATAGCAACAGTACCCTATGGCCCCTCTGTCATTACTTTTTTGCTTATACGTTATATAAAAAGAACTTTTGGGAATCATATAGGGAAGTCAATGCTGTTTTTTGTGAAGAGATATCTCGGATAGTTGAACCTAATGATTGGGTTTGGGTACAGGACTATCAGTTAATGCTGTTGCCGGGCATGCTCCGTGAGAAGTTTCCCAACCTTCATATCGGGTATTTCCACCATATTCCGTTCCCTTCACATGAACTTTTCCGGATTCTGCCCGAAAGGGTCGAGATCCTGAACGGACTTTTGGGAGCCGACTTTGTCGCTTTTCACATTCACGATTATATGCGTCATTTCATCAGTGCGACGGAACGCATCCTTCATAAGAATTTCAATCTGGATGAAGTTCAAATGAATGATCGTGTAACCCGTGTGGATGCATTACCGATGGGGATAAACTATGATCTTTATCACAATGTGATAGCTGATGACAAAGTCCACCACGCAGTAGAGAAAACACGACTTCTATTTGGAGATCATAAGTTAATCATATCGGTAGACCGACTGGATTACAGCAAAGGAATATTGCACCGTCTTTACGGATTCGCCTCTTTTTTGAAAAATCATCCGGAATATCACGGGAAAGTGACATTGGCGATGGTTATCGTCCCCTCTCGCGACCATGTAGGCAGTTATGCCGAATTGAAAACCAAAATAGACGAGGAGATCGGTTCTATCAATGGAACTTACTCTACCATGAATTGGACTCCGGTATGTTATTTTTATCACGGTTTCTCTTTTGAGGAATTAGTAGCGATGTATTATGTTGCCGATATAGCCTTGGTAACCCCTTTGCGCGATGGTATGAATCTTGTGGCAAAAGAGTATGTCGCTACCAAACAAGATAATCCGGGGGTACTCATTTTAAGTGAAATGGCCGGTGCTTCGGTTGAATTGTCTGATGCTTTATTGATTAATCCAAACGACACGGACCAGATCGAACAAGCCATTTGCCGTGCATTGAAAATGCCATTGGAGGAACAAAGAGAAAGGCTTCAGCGAATGCAAGCCATCCTTTCGGTTCAAACCGTAAACAAATGGGCTGCGGATTTCATGAGAGAATGGCGGCAGACCGCAGAGAAAAACAAACGATTACAAAAGAAAAAGATCTCCGCACAAGACCAGAACGAAATCAAAACATTATATGACCAAGCGAAAAAGCGCTTGATTTTGCTGGATTACGACGGAACATTAACTGCATTCAAAAATCATCCGGAAGATGCTGTTCCAACACCTGCATTACGAGACCTGTTACAGCGTTTTTGTTCCGACTCTCGGAATCATGTAACCATTAATAGCGGGCGGGACCACTATACATTGGAGAAATGGCTGGGAGATCTTCCTCTGTCTTTTGCCGCCGAGCATGGTGCATTTTACAAGGAAAAAGGCGCATGGCATAAAAACATAGGCAATCGAGAGTGGGATTCGGAGCTATTGTTTATTCTAAATTTGTTTGTAAGCAAAACCCCGTACTCTCATCTTGAGACAAAAGAAGCTGCTCTTGCCTGGCATTATAGAGAATCGGACGCCTGGCTGGGAGAGCTGAGAGCACAACAGCTAACAAAGGCTATAATGCCTGTTTGCCTGAAAAAGGGATTACAAATCATGCAGGGCAACAAAGTCGTGGAAATAAAATCTCCAGAATGCACAAAAGGTTCGGAAGTAGCTCGCCTATTATTGGCTTCCCGCTATGATTTTATACTAGCAATGGGAGATGACACGACGGATGAGGATATGTTCCGGGCTCTTCCAGTATCCGCCATAACAGTTAAAGTTGGAATTGTATCTGAAAAAGCCAAATACAATCTGTCCTCGCAGGAAGAAGTATTGCCTTTTTTGGAAAAACTGTCGGGTGAAGGTGTTAGTTACGGAACGACTTCCAAAAGCATAAAAGGTCAACTGAAAGCCACCGTTGATTTTTTTAAAGGATTGTGGACAAATAAAAAATAATTTTTATGGACAAGTTAAATTACGGAGTAATAGGAAATTGCTGCACTGCGGCTTTGATTTCGGATAAAGGCAGTATAGATTGGTTATGTTTCCCTAACTTCGACTCACCTTCCATCTTTGCATCATTGCTCGATCGGGAGAAAGGGGGATATTTCGGCTTCGAGGTTTCTCCGGATTATCAAATATCGCAATCGTATGTTCCTCATACAAATATTCTTTCGACCAACTTCGTATCAGAAGAAAATGAATTTGCCGTTGTAGATTTCATGCCTTGTTACCATCTGAGCGATGCGAGCAATTGTTATCGTCCGGCAGAGATCTACCGATATATCCGCAGAATCAAAGGTACTCCCCGTTTTAAAATCAACTATGAGCCGGCTCCGGACTATGCCCGTGGAAAGACAATTTTCAACACGACCTCGGAATATATAGAGACCTACTCTACTTCTAACAGCAAAGATAGGCAATATCTTTATTCCTCACTACCTTTGCACAACATCTTGGAACAGAAAGAAATCGTACTGGCTAAGGACGAGTTCTTGCTACTTTCATATAACGAGAAAGTAATACCTGTCAACATTGAGCGTGAGAAACTGGAATACTGCCGGACGCTGGTTTATTGGTTGAATTGGACTGACCGAACCAAGAAGTTTACGGTCTATAACGATGTCATTGAGCGAAGTCTCCTAGTTTTAAAATTGATGTCTTTTTATAATGGAGCCGTATTGGCGGCCATAACAACTAGCCTACCGGAAACGATCGGAGAAGTCCGTAACTGGGATTATCGTTTTTGTTGGCTGCGCGACGCCTCCATGTCCATTGAAACTTTGTTCCAGATAGGCCATGTGGAAGCCGCAAGGCGGTTCATGAGATTTGTCCAGTCTACTTTTGTTTCTCAACACGATACTTACCAGATCATGTACGGTATTCGCGGAGAAAGAAAATTGACGGAAGTTATTCTGGGACATCTTTCCGGTTATAAGAACTCACGACCCGTTCGGATCGGTAATGATGCTTACCACCAGCTTCAAAATGACTCGTTCGGCTATTTAATGGACCTGATCTACCAATACTATCGTTTGATGCCCGGTACATTGGACGAGGTGGAAGATATGTGGGAAATGGTAAAAAGTATCCTGACGTTACTTTACAAAGGGTTGATGTACCGTTATAAATCTCATGATGATTTCGGACTTCCCTCTTCCGCCTTTACTATTTGTACGTTCTGGCTCATTCGTGCTCTTTATGTCATAGGAGAAAAAGAAGAAGCACGTAGTCTGTTTGAGGAAATGCTTCATAATTCAAATCACTTGGGACTTTTCAGTGAAGACATTGATTTTGAAACCAAGGAGCAACTGGGGAATTTTCCTCAAGCATATTCCCATTTGGCACTAGTCAATACCGCTATATTGTTTTCGGAAGAGGACATACGACTGTTTTTTAAATAAACCTTCTGTATCTCTTTCATTTTGGAAATATTTTTTCACTATGCAAGGGGCTACACTAATAAACGCATGAAGCATACTCCATATTGATAACTTCAAGACTTTTATAAGTAAATTACCATTATAGACCGGCCTTAACCCATATTTTTCTTTATCCAATCGTATCCACATATAGAAGAAAAGCATCATAAAGGAGCCCATCTCTGCCAAAGAAGAGGCAATTGCCGCCCCCGAGATTCCTAATTCCCTAGTGAATATCAAATAAAAATTTAAAGGAATATTGATTAATACCGCTATGGCAGCAGCCCAAGATAGAGCTTTTGTATGCGTTATCCCCACTAAAAAAGAACGTATCGCTAAAAATGGGAATGAAAACAACAATCCAAAGCTACGCCAATCCAAGTATAGGATTACCGCTCGATAAATATCCGAGGAAACGATCAGCTTCTTTAGTATAAATGGGGAAACCGTATGAATGAGAAGGTAAAGAAAGATAGCCAATCCCAAAAGGAAAAATAAGCCTTGAAAAAAGGTCTTGCCGGTTTCCTTGTAATCTTGCTCTCCATTCCTTCGAGCTACCATTACTTGCAACCCAATGCTAAACCCAAAACCAAGCATATAAATCGCCAAATAATAAATTCCGGCGATAGCGGACGCTCCTAATTCTATCTCTCCAACGTGGCCTAAGAAAACAGCATCCGTAATATTGATTAATTGTTCCATTAAGATGCTCATCATTACAGGAAAGTTGATGAGCCATATTTGTTTATATGTATAATTCATTGCTCAACTGTATAATAGTGCGATACAACATACCGCTTTTATGCAGTATGTTATTTCGTAATCCATAAAATAAAAGGATATAAAATCTCCGTGACAAATAAAGCTGTATTTGTCAAATAGCTGAATAGCTTTATTGGATAGGGCTAAAAGAAAAAACGGCTAAATAGACGTCTCTATCCAACCGTTCAAAAGATCTTCGCGATAATCTTTTGTGCTCACAGTCAAGGTTAAACTCGAAAAACATATAACTTCAAAATGAATTTATAACATCATTTTGTTTTGATGTTGGCAAAGGTAAGCCTTTATTTGTAAATAACAATTTTTTATCATGTTTTTTTTACTATTATATCTTTTTTTCTTCTCTAGAATATTTTCGTTTTAATTTATGGTCTCTTTTGTGCTCGGATATTCAAAAAAACACAATGGAAAGTTCAAGAGATGAAAGCAGGACATAAAAAGGGTGTGTCATGACACACCCTCTTGTGAAACCATAAAAAGGATTTTCAGCCACAATGGAAATAAGTATTGACCAGCTTCAACATCTCTTCCGGATTATTCTCTAGGTCCTTGCGTAAAGAAGCGTCATCATAAGATTCCAGTTTATGGATGATGCCGTCTATCATACTCGGACTAAATACGTTATATTTTTCAAAAACAGCACGCTGTTGTCTTAAACGGGCGGCTGAGGCTGCGCAACTGTCTGGGAGTTGATCCAATGTCTTTAGGCGATCTTGATTCTCTTCCTTATGAATATTCACGTTTACATAAGTCTTCTCAGCGATCTCCAAAGCATCGTTGATCTCAAAACCATGGCGGCACGCAACTGCCAATCCTGCCAATAATTGGTATAAATCAGCGGAGCCATCCGGTGAGCGCATCTCGACCGTTTGCTTTTGGCTCGTATCATAATGGCTGGCAGGTTCCAATGGGTTCGCCAAAGCACACATGTCCGTTTTTGCGGCCCAACCTAGCGGAACACGAACTAAAACTGAACGATTCCGATCTCCCCAACAAATATTCGTAGGTGCTTCTTGGTGTGGAACCAAGCGGAAATATGAGGTTGGGTTCGTATTTCCAAAAGCCGTAATAGAGGAAGCTAAGCACATCATTCCAGCGATAGCCTTACGGGCGGTTTCGGATAAGATACCATTCGCTAACATCTGATTCTTGCCATCTTTCATGATACGCATATGGACATGCAGACCGGAACCTGCTTTTCCCACCGTAATTTTCGGAGCGAAAGTGATGTTATATCCATATTCATGCGCTAGATTGCGGATCGCCCATTTTGCGATCATCAATTGATCCGCTGCATTTTCCGCAGGACATGGTAAGAACTCGATCTCATTCTGCTCATAGATCAAACCATTTAACGTAAAGTTACCAACTTCCGAATGACCATATTTAATTTGTCCCCCGGCTTGCGCTATACAGTGCATGCACTCCGTCCGGAACTCATTGAACTTAGCGTAAGGAGCGGATTCATGATAACCTTTTTGGTCGGTAGCAGGGAAAACGCCTTCATCCGGTGCGATTACGTAATATTCTAATTCACCCATTGCCTCAAATTCCATTCCCGTCACCTCATGAAAAGCCTTACAAGCTTTATGCAAGGTATATTCCGGGGAACTTTCTAAGGGTTCTCCATCCTTATTGAAGAATGAGCAAAGCATGGTAAGCGTAGGTAATTCCGCAAACGGATCCTCGAAAGCCGTACGGAAACGGGGCACCACATACAGGTCACTACTTCCCGCCTCGATAAACGAGAAAAGACTAGAGCCATCCACACGCTCACCGCAAGTCAAGATCGCATCCAGATAGGCCGCATTGTTGATTACAAAGTTTAGTGTTTTCAAACGTCCGTCGCCTGCAGGATACATAAAATTAACCATCTGGATATCTTTCTCATAGATATAACGGATAATGTCCTCTTTCGTAAACTCGGACGCTGGCTTTTGTAAAAACTCCACTAATACGTTGGGAGTCATTTCTAGTTCTTTGTTCATGTCTTATATTGATTATGTTTATAGTGTAGAGAAAAACTTTCCTTTGGAACTGCTAACCGGAATCAAGCTAGAGATCGCTTCAGCAACCTCTATAGGTCGGTCAGACTCTATGATGTCCACACCTTGACGGATGATCATACGGTATGCTTCAGCACGACTTTCGGGTGTGGATAGTTTATCGTCGGAGGGAGCGGTAGATATCATGCACATGACACCTCTTTCATGTAACATATCGATCACCTCACGGACTTCGGGGGTAATCTTCGGACCTACGTAAGCCATGATATGATTCCAAGGTATACCGTTATCCTCATAGTCTTGAACCGCCTCTTTCGTTTTCACGAAAGCCTCAAACATGAAATTCGGATTTTTCTCGTAAAAGAAACGAGCCGAGGCACCATCATGAACCGTAATCATTACATAAGGTTCCGCTTGCATATCGGTAATCAACTGAGCAGTGCGCTCCATCGGAACATCCTTCTTATCAAGGATTAGGATTGTTTTTCCACGGGCCCAACGAATCGCTTCCTCTAAAGTCGGGATACGATAGTTTGTGATATTTCCTTCGGGATCCTTCAAACGGAAATTTTGCAATTCTTCCCAAGTATAATCAGAAACTTTCCCAGTCCCATTACTGGTACGCTCCAGTGTATCATCGTGGAAAAGGACGATAACACTATCTTTGGTTAACCTCGGATCTATCTCGAACGTGGCAGGAGTATAAGAGAGGGTATTTTCAAAGGTTTCCATACTGTTCTCAGGATAGCCTTTTCCCCGTCCACCTCGGTGTCCACTAATTAAAGGAATTCGGTCATCGGCATATTGGTAGAAAGATATCAAATCATCTACATTTGATATCTGTAGCGTATTCATTCCGTTGTATTCAAGCTCCTCCTTTGGCGTGTTCAATACGCAAGAACCACAAAGCAGGGCCAGCATTAAAAATCTGGCGGATAAATTGATTTTCATTTCACGATCGTATTTTAGGTGAATGATTCTTTCTATCCGCCAAACTTACACAAAATAAATGATTTTACAGAGTTAGCACCTTAATATTCGTCAACTTTCTGGTCTACACGGAACTTATCCAAACGTGCTTGCAGGCGAGTTTGGATATCAGCATATTCCGGATTATCGTATAAATTATTCAGCTCATTCGGATCACTTTGCAAATCGTAAAGCTCATTGCAATTAATCGCGTCATTATGCTCATTCTTCTCTCCATAGAAATGGATCAATTTATAACGACTGTCACGTACGCCATCGTGGCGACGTACCATATGGATAGCTGGATAATCATAATAATGATAATATAGATACTCACGCCAATCTCTTGGTGTCTCGCCTCCAAACAAGGGGACTAAAGAAGTTCCTACCATATAATCAGGTTTCTCGATACCGGCTATATCCAGATAAGTCGGGGCATAGTCAATGTTCTGTACTAAGGCCGTACATTCACTTCCCGCCTTGATTTTAGCAGGATAACGGATAATCAACGGCGTACGGAAAGATTCCTCATACATGAAACGTTTGTCGAACCAGCCATGTTCACCCATGTAAAAACCTTGATCCGAGGTATAAACGATCACGGTATTATCCATAAGCCCTTCTTTTTCCAGATAGGCGATCAAACGCCCTACCTCATCGTCAATCGATTTGATGCAACGTACGTAATCCTTGATATAACGTTGATATTTCCATTTAACCAAATCCTCACCTTTCAGGTTCTCGTTAATGAATTTTTCGTTACGAGGCTTATAAGAAGCGATCCAAGCCTCCCGTTGTTCCGGGGTCATACGATCCAAAGAGGCCTCCCAACCACCAATATTCCATTCCTTTTTATAAGCCTCCTTATCTTTAAGCTCATCTACCTTCAAATCATAAACCAAAGTCATATTTTTGTCTATACTCATCTCTTGTGTACGTGCGGCATCGCAACGAGTAGCATAATTATCATTGAAAGTATCTGGATATGGGAACTCTACATCCTCATATAAATCCATATATTTCGTATCCGGCATCCAGTTACGATGTGGAGCCTTATGATGAACCAGCAGGCAGAAAGGCTTATCCTTATCCCTCTCTTCCAAAAACTCGATAGCGTGATCGGTCGTAAGGGTCGTCGCATATCCCTCTTCTTTTACATACTTGCCATTCGATTCTTTGCTTTTAAACTCCGGATTATAATAATCTCCCTGATCCCATAACACATGATAATAATCAAAACCTTTCGGCTCACATTGCATATGCCATTTACCGACAACACCTGTTTGATAACCGTGCTGTTGTAAGATTTCAGAGAAGAATACTTTTGTCGTATCAATACCTTTTCCTAATTGTCTTTGTCCGTTTTGATGGCTATAAAGACCGGTCATCAAACAAGCACGGCTAGGAGTAGACAGAGAATTCTCAACGAAAGCTTGCCGGAACAACATTCCTTCTGCAGCCAAACGATCTAAATTTGGTGTTGGTGCCAATTTACCTAGCGCATGTCCATAAGCGCTAATAGTTTGATACGAATGATCATCCGTCATGATATGGATGATATTAAGCGGCTTCTCTGCCACTTCTTTTTGCCCGGTTCCGCATGCGGAGAATAAGAAGGCCGGAGCCAAGAAGACCCCATAGTTAATCGCATTCTTCATGTATTCAAAATTTTAAAATTACACAAACGTACAAAAAACAGAAATTATCACCAATAATACTTCCGGGCTATCTCAGCCATAGTCGGATATTTACTATCCTCATCGTCATATTGTTGTTTCAATTCCAACAGTTTTGTCTTCAACTCTTTAATCAACGCCTTTTTCGATGGGTCGTGATACAGGTTCTTCATTTCCATTGGATCCTCTTTCAAGTCATACAATTCCCATTCGGGAGTTCTGGACTCATTCTTGGTCCCGGTCATTCCCAACGACTCTCCATAATAGAATATCAATTTATAGCGATCCGTACGGATACCATAGTTGGCTGTCACGTTATGGTCGTTATCCGCATTCATCCAATAGCGGTAATACATAGCCTGTCTCCAATTAGCTGGGGTCTCATTTCTCAAATTCGAGCGGAAACTTTCTCCCTGCATTTGGCTAGGCTTGTCCATTCCGGCATAATCCAAAAATAGAGGAGCGAAATCGATATTCAATGTTATATCCTTATTATCCGTGCCGGGTTTGATTTCTTTCGGATAACGGATAACAAACGGCATACGCAAGCATTCCTCATACATCAATCGTTTATCAAACCAACCATGTTCCCCCAAAAAAAATCCTTGGTCTCCGGTATAGATGACAACCGTGTTTTCCGCCAATCCTTGCTCATCCAAATAGTTCAAGATACGCCCTACGTTTTCATCAATACCAGCGATACAGCGCAAATAATCTTTAATATACAATTGATAAGCCCAATGGCGCAACTCATCACGGCTCATATCCGTAGGTATATCCGTTTTCACATCCGTCTGCCTCAAATGCTCCATGCTCATCCGTAGCAACTCCGCATACTCTCCCTTGCCCTCATATGTGTCCAATAAGTTCTCCGGCTCCGGGATCGTTACATCTTTCAATAAATCCTTGAAACGCTCGGCGGGTGTCCACGGTCTGTGAGGAGCCTTGAAATGGCACATCATAAAGAAAGGCTTGCTCTTATCTCGATTTTCCATATATTTGATAGCCTCACTTCCTATCACGTCGGTAGAATGCCCTTTATACACTTTACCCGTTCGGGGATTCGCATGCGGATCATTCCCCCATGTACCTTTTTCTATAAGCATCGGGTCATTATAACGGCCCTGTCCAGGCAAGATATTGTAATAATCAAAACCTGTAGGTTCCGCATGCAAATGCCATTTACCGAATATAGCGGTTTGATATCCTGCTTGCTGCAAGCATTTCGCTACATTCGGATGATCCGGATCTAATGGATCTTGCAAAGTATATACACCATTCTTTTGGCTATATTGTCCTGTGATAATCGCTCCACGGCTCGGGGTACTGATTGAGTTCGTCACAAAACAATTCCTCAATATTGCGCCCTCATGCGCTATTCGATCAATATTGGGGGTCGGTAAGACCGTTGATAAAATTCCACCATAAGCACTTACCGCCTGCGAAGCATGATCGTCAGACATGATATAAATGATATTCGGTGTCCTATCATTCTGTGCCATGGCTGTTTGAACAGCACTAAAGTCATATAGGAAAATGCTTGATAATAAAATGTATTTGCATTTCATCGTATTTGTATTAATTTATTATACCAAACTTTTATAAAGCTATTAATAAAAAAGGATATATTATAATCCTTCATAAATCATACTTCTTGCGAATCAGTAATGCCCTTGATTCCGATGATCCGTGTGAGGTCTCACGGTTCGTTTCAAAGGGATATTCATTCCATCCGTAGACTCCAGCCAGTCATAAATCTGAGCATTCAATTGTTTGATTGTCTCTTTATATTCAGGTTCCGCAATCAGGTTCGTAGTTTCATACGGATCATTTTGCAAATCATAGAACTCATTCGTATCCCAAACCCCATGATAACGGATATACTTATAACGATCGGTGCGGATACCATGCATCGTTGGTGTCTGCGGAAATTCATATTCCCAATAATACTCGTAGAAGATATGATCTCTCCAATCCACCTTTTCTCCCTTGAGCAAAGGCAAGAAAGAATATCCCACCATCTGCTCAGCCTTTTCTAAACCCGCACAAGCCATAATTGTAGGAGCGACATCTACATTTTGTACCATATTCTCTATTACCTTACCTCCCTCAAACATACTAGGGCAACGAACCAACATAGGAACTCGCACAGATTCCTCGTAGAACTGTCTTTTGTCGATCAATCCATGTTCTCCCCACGCAAAGCCATTATCACCCATGTAAATAACCAACGTGTTATCATCTAACCCTGCTTCTTTCAGATAATCCAAGACAGAACCGATACTTTCATCTACAGAACGCAAGGTCTCACAATATTTACGAACTTGAACATCCCAAGGACGGCCATGGTAGGAATAGTCCACCCCATGCCAACTTTCTCTTTGACTTTTCACCCAATCCGGAGCCATTTTTTCTCCATAATACTCTTTTCCAAACGCAGCCTTTCCTGTTTTCTTATCAATAGTCGGCAACTCTTTAATGCCATAATGAGGCGTATTGAAGTTCGGAGGTAATACCAATTCCTTATTTTTATAACAATCCTTATGGCGCTTTGCGGCTGAAAAATTGTCGTGCACACCCTTATGAGACAAATAGACAAAGAACGGTTTATCCGCTTGTTTTTGTTCTTTCATGAATTGGATCGCATGGTCGGTCAAGAGATCCGTAACATAGGTACTGTCTTTATATTGTATCCATTCCCCATTTGTATTTATACGAGGGTTATAATATTCCCCCTGCCCCTTGAAACCTTCCCAATGATCAAAGCCTGGTTGAGGAGCCCCTGAGTCATTTCCCATGTGCCATTTTCCAAAGAAAGCAGTTTTATATCCACACTCCTGCAAATATTGTGGGAAAAAGATCAATCCATCAGGAAGAGGAGCGGCATTATCAACCACCTTATGGCTATGTGAATACATGCCGGTCAAGATGGAAGCACGGCTGGGAGAAGAAAGAGAGGTCGTAACAAACGCATTTTTGATATGCGCTCCTTCCTTGGCCATCCGATCCATATTAGGAGTTTCCAACCAAGGGATCGTATTCATGAACCCCATATAATCATACCGGTGGTCATCCGAGAGAATAAAGACAACATTTAATGGTTTCGTTTTTTGTGAAGTATTGTCTGCTTCCTGATTTTTAGGCTGGCAGGCCAAACATTGACTTACGATAGTCAATGAAAACAAGGTATTATTGATATTTGTATTCATATTGATAAAAGTTGAGGAGCTGTAAGTTTTACAGCTCCAATTAACATTTTATGACCAACCCGGATTTTGCGTTAGCTCAGGATTCAAATCCAATTCCCGTTGAGGAATAGGCATGAGAATCATGTAATCCTTTATATTACTAGCAATGTCCGTCTTATTCTTCTCAGCGACTTTCGCTTCGTATGTGCTGTGCTCTTTCATCCGTTTTATGAATGTACCTGTACGTACGAGGTCAAACCAGCGATGTCCTTCTATCGGAAATTCCAAATAACGCTCTTGTAAGACTGCTGCCCGGAAAGCATCTTTAGACAAACCCTCATAATTTTCAGAAGAATCACCAAACGCACGCTCTCGAACACGATTTAAAACTTGATGAGCTTTCTCTGATTCTCCGATTTCATTTAACGCTTCCGCATACATAAGCAAGGCATCCGAATAACGGATGATATGCATATTGATCTCACAGAACTTAATAGCCGTTAATCCATCTTGCCAATACTTGCCAAACAAAGGAATACTTGATATCAATTCCTTTCCATTTACAGGGTTCGTATAATGCGTTCTTAAATTCACGGCTTTACGTTTATCATTTTCCTTAAAGGTATTATTTAATTCCATAGTGGGAATATCCGCCTCATTAGATCCACTAACTCCGATCGGTTCAGGCAAAGAATATTTGGGTCCCGTTAAACTCATTTCATCATTATGAGGTAATGGGTCCGCCTTATATTCAATATAAAAGACAGCCTCTTTACCAGCTTCAGTATCCAAGTTCCAATTATCTCCATACTCCACATGTAAACCATACCCATAAGCACCTTCTTGTTCAACAACCTCTGCCAGTTTTTCCTTTGCTTTGGAATAATCACCTTTCGTCAAATACACCTTTCCTGCTAAAATCTTGGCAGCACCTTTTGTCGCACGCCCTATATCTGTAGTCCCATATTCTGAGGGATAAGGAAGGGCACTTTCCGCATCTGTCAAATCAGATAGAATCTGTTCATAGATCTGCTCTTTCGCAACTCTCGGCCCCATAGCATCATCTATTGTCTCTAACTGAGTCACCAAAGGAACATCTCCAAAAAAGCGGACTAAATTGAAATAATAAAGAGCACGTAAGAATTTTGCTTCTGCTATAAATCTTTTTTGTAAATCAGGATTCATAGTAACAGATGGAATGTTATTAATAGCGGCATTAGCTTTCATAATGCCCGAATAATTATTTTGCCACATATCTCTAATAAATGTGTTTTCCGGGGTGTGACGCAAAAATTCCAAGTTCTGTAGAAAGGCATTAGGCATACCAAGACCGTTTTTCATCCCATCACATGTAAGATCACATAACATATACATGCACCTACTATAAATACTATTAAGTTGTTGATAAGTTGCATCAACTGCCGCTTGGGCATCTTTCTGACTCGTGTAAAAGTTATCCACGACCAGCCTGTCTATTGGTTTCTCGTCTAAGAAAGAACACTGTACATTGAACAATGAGAATATTGATATACAGCCAAATATTATATATTTATTCATGATAATACAATTTAATTATTACTTAATATCAAGTTTTATACCAAACATAAATGTACGAGATTGTGGATAGCCACCGAAATCTTCGCCCGCTTCAAGCGTAGAGGCACCTCTATAACTAACTTCAGGGTCATATCCCCGATATTTTGTCCATGTTAATAAATTTTGTCCAGTCACATACAGACGCAAACCTTGGATATGCTTTAAGTTTATTTTAGGAAAGCTATAAGATAGTGATAACGTTTTCAATTTCAGATAAGAGCCATCTTCTATAAATCGATCACTTACCAATAAGGCTCTATTTGTTGTTGCCTTTGGGTATATGTTACTCGGATTTTCCGGTGTCCAACGATTTACCATGTCCGCATAAGCATTTTGCCCACCTGTTGGATTCTCCAATTCCATGGCATTATAATTAAGAATCTTATTTCCATAGGAATATTGTAAGAACACATTAAGTTCGAAGCCCTTATAAGCAAACGTATTTGTTAATCCTCCGAAAAATTTAGGATTAGCGTCTCCCAATATTTCCCTGTCATTAGCGGCATCTACCTTTCCATCACCATTTAAATCCTTATATCTACGCAAACCAACACCAATAGGTGAAGCAGATGAAGTTTGTTGCTTACATTCTTCCTCATTTTGAAAAATACCATCAAAACGATATCCATAGAAAACACCAATGGGCTCACCTACAATCAAGCGACGTACAGAGCCTGTTTTTAAATGCCCATCGCCTTCTGCCATTTCCTTATACTCTTCTCCGCCTAATTCAAGAACTTTATTCCGATTGAAGGCGATGTTAAAAGCGGTTGTCCAACTGAATGCCCCTGTCAAATTATCACTTTCTATTGATAATTCATATCCTTGATTTTCTATGCTACCTATATTCTTCAACATGGTTTGATATCCAGATGTAGCAGGAACTGCAACACTATACAGCAGGTCTGTTGTTTTCTTCTTATAATAGTCTGTTGTGATGCGTAATCTATTATTGAACAAGCCTAAATCTAAACCAATATCAAATTGTCCGGTGCGCTCCCACTTTAAGTCAGGATTAGGAATTTTGTTTGGGAAAAATCCTGATACGAGTTGATTCCCTAAGATCCAATTACTAGTACCTAAAGTTGCCAATGATTCATATACACCGATCTCCGTATTACCTGTAAAACCATAACTGGCTCTTAACTTTAAATTCGAAATGACTTCTTTTACAGGCTCCATAAAAGCCTCTTCCGATATTCGCCACCCAGCAGAAGCGGAAGGGAAGAAACCATATTTGTTGTTTGTCCCAAAACGAGAAGAGCCGTCAACACGGGCATTCACGGAAAATAGATACTTATGTTTCAGCGTATAATTAATACGAGCTAAATACGACATCAAACTCCATTGAGTAGCGTTGGATTCCGGTTTGTTATAAACAGAACCAGCTCCCAGATTATTATAAAGCATTACATCATTCACGAAATTTGAGGAGGATCCCATTACATATTCCGCATTATTTTTTTGCATCGTAAAACCACCCAACAAGCTTAAGTCGTGCTCCTCTGCAAATGTTTTATTCCAAGTCAGTGTATTTTCGTTCAGCCAATTTATACTTTTATTTACACCTACATAAGCCGAGGCAACTCCTCCAGACTGATAAATATTGGACGGGGTATATCTGTTTGTCTTATGATACATCACATCCGCTCCCAATGATACTTTCAGTTTTAAATCCGGAATGATCTCCCATTGTGCATAAATATCTCCAAGCAAACGTGAAGTCGCATTATTAAATTTCCGTTCTTTTGCTGTCGCTACCGGATTTGGAACTAATATTCCAGGAACATTAATTTGAGTGTATGCACCTGTCAACTCATCTTCATATACAGGCTGTATAGGATTCATTCTTAATGCACCAGAAATAGTTCCGTCTTCTCCTCCAGTATCAGTTGCTACGGAATTACTAATCGTATGGCTGGCGGTCATGTGTGTTCCCACACTAAAATTCTTGAATATTTTACGATCCAAATTCAAGCGTATGGAGTAACGCTTGAAATCAGAGTTGATAACAATTCCCTTCTGATCTGAGTAATTGCCCGATATTGCATATTGTGTCTTCTCGTCACCACCCGAAAAACTTAATTGATATGTTTGCGTACTTCCTCCACGAAATATCTCGTCTTGCCAATCTGTCCCATTACCGATCTTTGCGATCTCAGATAAAGCCGTAGCATCATAATAGGGTTTTAATCCATCATTTGTATAAGCCTCATTCACTAATTTCGCATAATCTTGCGCATTCATGACATCTATCTTCTTGGATACGTTTGATATTCCAAAACTTGCCTCAAAAGAGATAATATCCCGTCCCTTTTTGCCGCTTTTTGTAGTAATCAACACAACACCATTGGCTGCACGCGCTCCATAGATCGCCGTGGCAGCAGCATCTTTCAAGATCTCTATAGACTCAATATCTGATGGGTTTACAGTAGATAGACCACTCATCTGTGTCTTACCCCCCGTATTCCCGAAACCGCTACCACTATAAACAGGGAAACCATCAATAACATAAAGAGGTTCATTACCTCCTTGTAACGAGCTACTTCCACGTACTCGGATAGAAGCTACGGCTCCCGGCATACCAGAGGTTTGGATTACTTGCACACCTGAGGCACGACCGACCAAACCTTGATCGATAGAAGTCATTGGCGTTTGCTGTAATTCCGCTGTTTTAACAGAAGATACAGAACCAGTCAAATCACTCTTCTTCACAGAGCCATAGCCAATGACAACAACTTCATCAATATTTTGGGTATCCTCTGTCAATTGGATTTTAAGGGAATGTTGTTTGCCAATTTTTACCTCCTTGGTCATATAACCAATATAGGATATCAAAAGTATATCCTTTTCTGACGCATCTAAACTGAAACGTCCGTCCATATCGGATATGCTACCTATTGAGGAACCTTTTACGACAACATTAGCGCCAATTATGGGTACATTCGCCTGATCGGTAATGACACCTGTGATCTTACCATCTTGTTGGGTTATCTGGGGGTGTTCATTTTTTTTGTAAATTATGATATGTTTATCATCGATTGTATAAGACAAACCTTGTTTACTGAGAATACTATGTAATATTTGGTTGATGCTTTGCTTTTTAGCTTTTACTGAGATCTTCTCATTAAGATTAATCTCATCATTCTTGTACCAAAAAGAGTATTCGCTTTGTTGTTTGATCTCTTCTAGCGCCTCCGAGATCGTTACATTGTGCAGGTTCAATGATATTTCCGCTACTTGAGAGTAACCCGTTTTCGCGGATGCGCAAAATAAGCTGAGCATACATAGTACAACAGATAGTCTCATGATGTTATATGTTTTTTTTAGGTTAACATTAGGCATATAATGCCTTGTGTGTGAAATAAATTTCATACTTTTGCAATGATTTAAAGTTTTTAATTGTGTTGCGATAATTAAGACTTGAGTCTTTAGAAACGGAAGATGTTGGTAGCATTTTCCGTTTTGTTTTTCTCTATTCCCTCTTTTTTCTATTTCATAGGCATATCGATTTAACGTTTATAACTCATTTGATTTACTTTTTCGAGATCGTGATTTGATCCCCTTCTATCTCATACTTTATAAGTCGATTAGCGGTCATGACCCGGAGGATTTGGTCTATGTTCTCTCCCCGTACGAAATCACCGGTAAAAGCTGCGTTCCTCAAATCATTCCCGAGGATCTGTATCCTTACGTTGAAACTCCTTTCCAGTTGCTTAGCGATTTTCTCTAGTGGATAGTTGGTGAAATAGAATTTACCACAAATCCACGAAGTATAACTTTGTAATCTCACTTCTCTCTTGATAAAGCGATGTGAGGCTTTCATATATTTTATTTGCTGTCCCGGCATTATCTGGATGAGATTTTTAGTGTCAAGTCCGACACCGACTTTCCCTTCCGCTAAAGTCACCTCTATATTATCATCGTCATCATAGGCCTTCACATTAAACTTTGTTCCTAATACTTTCACCTTAACATTTTCAGCGCTAACGATAAAGGGATGCTCCTTGTCGTGCGATACCTCGAAGAATGCCTCACCGTTCACCTTTACCTCCCTCTGCCCGGAGACGAAAGCTGCCGGATAACTCAATGTTGTACCGGCATTGAGGATCACTTTCGTGCCGTCAGACAGGACTACGGAGGATCGCATTCCCATCGGATTCACCATCTCTATCATTTGGCTGTTCAGTTTCTTGTAACCTTCATGGAAAGAGATATAATTGGAGATGCTGAACAAAAGCGTGACGGAGGCGGCGACCGCAGATATTCTCAACCAAAACCTTCTGCGCAAGCTGCGTTCGATACGGTTGTTGACCTCTAGGAAGATATCTTCCCTCATTTCGTCACCCATTTGCTTTATGATCTCTTTTCTTGTCTCCATATTTCGTCTTTCTTATAATAAGGAGTAAGGATCGGTGAAATTCGTTTAAAGAGAAAGACGTTTTTTTTAAAATGTTTGAAATATGTCCTAGATACATAAAACATCCAAATAATTGTCGTGTAGAAAGTCATTTTCACCTAGTATTACTCCCTTCTGTGTAGAATATATACTTTAAGTGCTATAGGATATATACTTCAAGTGCCTTGGAATATATACTTCATTGGCTAATTTGATTTTATTGGAAAATGGATATTAATATGAAAACAAACGAAATATCAGGAAAATCCGATTTCAACCGTTTTATTAACTTCTCCACCGCAATCTTCATTTGCACTCGGACCGTACTCTCTTGGATGGATAGGATTTTAGCGACCCCCTTGGTACTTAATCCTTCCTCACGGATCATCAAGAATATTAGGCGACATTTTTCGGGAAGCTCATCAATTGCCAGATTAAAAAGTTCCCGCATTTCTTGCGATTCCAACATACCCTCAGGAGTAGCTTCTTCCTCTGGTTCAAATGAATATAACTGATCCATCTGGATTTTATTGACACTATTGCTTCTTGAAATATGACGAAGCGCTTCGTTGCGTACCGTTATATACAAGTAAGTATCTATATTGTCTATCTCTTTTAAGCGTGCTTTTGATTTCCAAATAGAAAAGAACACGTCGGACACGACCTCCTTGCAAGCCTCTTTCTCTCCAAGGCAATAATACGCAAAACGGAATACCTGATCGTAATACAAATTATAAAAGCGCTCAAATGCCCCTCTGCCGTCTGAAGAAACAGAAGATAACAAGTTCTTAATATTTTGTTTAGATACTTTCATGCCCTTTTATGCTTAGAAAAAAAGCGGGTTGTCGCCCACACTTCGTAAGGTATCGCCAGAGACCTATGCACACGTAGACAAGCAACCCGCAGATATAGCGAGGGCTTGTGCCTTGTGTGCTGTTAAAACTGGCGATTTCAACGAAGTAAGGCACTTCCAAAATTTTCACGATACAAATATAAGGTTTTTATCACATTTAAATCTCTTTAAAACGTACTATTGATTTCTGTGAGATCATTATCTTTGTACGAAACATATCGGTGAAATTATGGACGAGAAAGTGCTCGAGAAATTGAAAATCTTGGCCGAGTCGGCAAAATATGACGTATCCTGCGCTTCCAGCGGAACCTCCCGTTCGCATAAGAGCGGGGCTATAGGAAGTGCCGCGGGATGGGGTATTTGCCATAGTTTCGCTGAGGACGGACGGTGTATCTCGCTTTTAAAGATCATGCTGACGAATTATTGTATGTATGATTGCGCCTACTGCATCAACCGGCGAAGTAATGATTTACCGAGAGCTACGCTTTCCGTTACCGAGTTGGTGAATCTTACGATTGAGTTTTACCGGCGTAATTACATTGAAGGATTGTTTTTAAGCTCCGGCGTGGTCCGAAACCCGGATTACACGATGGAACGGTTGGTGAGAGCCATCAAGGATTTGCGCCTCGTACATCACTTCAATGGATACATACATATGAAGAGTATCCCCGGAGCCAGCCAAGAATTGGTAAATGAGGCTGGGCTTTACGCCGATCGTTTAAGCGTGAATATAGAGATCCCGAATGAGGCGAGCTTGCGGACTCTAGCTCCGGAAAAGGATTTTAAAAGCGTATTTGCCCCTATGCGTTATATCCAACAAGGTGTATTACAAAGCGCCGAGGAACGCAAGCGTTTCCGGTATGCCCCACGATTCGCTCCCGCCGGGCAAAGCACGCAGATGATCGTTGGCGCTACGGCGGATACCGACAAGGATATACTTCGTCTATCATCGGCCTTATATCAGAGACCTACGATGAAGCGTGTTTACTATTCGGGATTCATTCCGGTAAATGCGTATGATAACCGTCTTCCGGCACTTACCACGCCTCCGCTGGTCCGTGAGAATCGTTTATATCAAGCGGATTGGTTATTGCGTTTTTATCAATTCAAGGTAGATGAGATTGTCAATGACGCATATCCGGATCTGGATCTAGACGTGGACCCGAAGTTGGCTTGGGCCCTGCGGTATCCGGAGGTCTTCCCGGTAGATATCAATAAAGCGGATTACGAGATGCTTCTTCGGGTTCCGGGAATTGGCGTGAAATCGGCAAAGATCATAATCGTTTCCCGGCGTTACGCTAATCTCGGTTCAGAGCAGTTGAAGAAAATAGGAGTGGTCATGAAAAAGGCTAGCTATTTTATTACTTGCCGGGAACTCCCGACGCAGACCGTGAATGAGGTCAGCCCTGAAACCGTCCGGCAACTATTGACGAGAAAGAGCGGAAAGAAAGTAGACGATCGGCAGCTTATACTGCCTTTTATAGATTAACGCCTGTTTTATAAGAAGGATTGATAATGATTATATTTGTTTACGACAAGACTTTTGAGGGATTGCTTACCGCTGTATTCGATGCCTATTCCCGTCGAACTTTTCCGGATTTGTTAGTAACCGAGGGCGAGCCATTTCCATTGTTCTATGACGAGGCGATCCGGATTTATACGGACGACCGGAAAGCAGAGCGGGTATGGAAAGGGCTTGAGAAGAAAATCTCCAAGTCTTCTCTTTCCGGGTTGACGGTAACTTGGTTGTCGGAATTACCGGAAGTAGACCTGTTGTTATTCAGATATATCCGCAAAGCGATCGATGCTCCAGCCACGATTGAGTTCAATCTTGGTGACCCGGACATATTGGAAACGGCCAAGATCTGGAAGAAAGTAAACAACGAACGCTTGCGAGTGATGCAATTCTTTCGTTTCCAAAAAGCGGCGGATGGAACTTACTTTGCTGCCATCGCACCTATATATAACGTATTACCTTTGGTATTACCTTATGCGCAAGACCGTTTCGCTGATCAGCAATGGCTCATTTACGACTTAAAAAGAGAGTATGGATATTATTATGATCTTAACGATACGATAGAAGTCCGTTTCGAAGAGAAAGATTCACACTTATTGACCGGATTGCTCAGTGAGGATATCATGGATAAGGATGAGAAACTTTTTCAAAGTATGTGGAAAGAGTATTTTAAGTCTATCGCTATCAAGGAGCGTTTAAACCTGCGGCTTCATCGCCAACATATGCCGGCTCGTTTTTGGAAATATATGCCGGAGAAGAGATAATAGTATAATTACTATTAATCAGCCAATTACAGTTTTTGTTAATTTCATTATCGAAAAACTAAAGTTTTTTCAGCAGGAAACTAGAGTTTCTCCATTGGAAAACTTTTGTTTCATCTAAGGAAAACTAAAATTTCGTGCTATAGAAAAAAATGTTTCTCTCATATAAAACCAGCCTGTTATTTAACGAAAAAGGGATGAACTTAATATCAAGTCCATCCCTTCTTATTACAATCAACACGTTTCTCCTATAGCTCACGAATCCAGATATTACGGAAGCTGATCGGCTCGCTAGGATCGCCATGGCTCTGCAGGATGATAGGGCCTGCGCCATGTTTCTTCACTTGCGGGAAACCGATCCACTCTGTCGTACCCAATATCGTCGTATGGTTCTGCAAAACCACGCCGTTCTGGATAACCGTTACGGTTGGATGCGTACGATAAGAACCATCTTCCTTGAAAGTGGGGGCGGTATAAATGATATCGTATACGTTCCATTCGCCCGGTTTACGCATGGCGTTGGCCAAAGGAATGGATTGTTTGTAGATACTACCCGTCTGGCCGTTCACGTAAGTCGGGTTATTGTAGCAGTCTAACACTTGAACCTCATACATCCCTTGCAGGAAAATACCGCTGTTACCTCTCGACTGGCTCTCTCCAGTGATATTCGTCGGGACCTGCCACTCAATGTGCATCTGGAAATCGTTGAATTTCTGTTTGGTCTGGATATCACCTTTCTTCTTGTTTACGGTAAATACACCATCATGCACATCCCATTCGGCGGCACCGCCCTTTACGCTCTCCCAAGCGGAAAGATCCTTGCCGTCAAACAAAACGATAGCGTCGGAAGGAGCCGTGAAACCTCCACCTTTTAAATCTGTACCCGGAGTGACTACCGGCGGAACAGGTTCGTAAAACTCGGACATCTCATGCGTGATACCCGCATAACCTGTAGGCATCTTGAACTCTTTTTTCTTGTCTTGAGCGACAATAGTGACGCAACCCGCTAAAGCGAAAGCCGCAACTGTAAGCAATCTTTTGTTCATGGTCTAAAATGATTTATTAGTTAGTTAACATTTCTTGCTGCAAATATACCGTTTTTTGCCGAAACAGATAACGATTTGTCAGAAATCTTATTGATTATGATCAAATAATCTTTTCTCGGCCAACTGCTCAAACTTGGTGTTCGGACGACCGTAATTGCAATACGGATAAATACTTATACCGCCTCTCGGTGTGAATATACCAGTAACTTCGATATATTTCGGATCCATTAATTTTATCAAGTCCTTCATGATAATATTCACGCAATCCTCATGAAACGCCCCATGGTTGCGGAAGCTGAATAAGTAAAGCTTCAAGCTCTTGCTCTCTACCATTTTCACGTCGGGGATATAATCGATATGAATCGTAGCGAAATCCGGTTGTCCGGTAATCGGGCAGAGACTGGTGAATTCCGGGCAATTAAACCGTACCCAATAATCATTTCCTTGATGCTTGTTCGTAAATGCCTCCAATACCTCCGGAGCGTAATCCTGTTTATATACGGTAGAGCCACCTAATAAGTGCAACTCTCCTTCTTGTTTTCTCTCGTCCATTTCTTTAAATTTACTTTTGATTCTCTTCTTTCCTTTTCAGGTATTTCTCCAATCCGTCCTTGCGAAGTTTGCAAGCGGGGCAATGCCCACATCCCTCAGCCATAACACCGTTATAGCAAGTCAGCGTCTGCGTACGTACTAGATCAAAGACGCCCAGCTCGTCCGACAATTCCCAGACTTCGCTCTTATCCCGGTCCATAAGCGGGGTATGAATTACGAATTGCTCATCCATCGCCAGATTTAATGTTACGTTAAGAGAACGCACGAACGTATCCCGGCAATCCGGATAACCACTATAATCAGCCTCGGAGACACCCGTTACCAAATGATAAATCCCCTTACCACGGGCTAAGATAGCGGCGAAAGTAAGGAATACCATATTACGGCCGGGCACAAACGTATTCGGATAGCTATCCTCCGGCTTCTCTTGATCCATCTCTATGCTCGCATTCGTAAGCGAGCAATTGGGATCTAACTGGCTGATAAGCGATACGTCCAATAACTGAAAAGGTACGTCCGCATCCGCAGCGATCTTTCGAGCGACCTCTATTTCCAAGGAATGTTTCTGTCCGTATGTGAAGCATACGGCCTCTACACGTGAAAAATGCTTCTTCGCCCAGAAAAGGCAAGTCGTGGAATCTTGTCCACCCGAGAAGCATACCAAAGCGGCATCTTGTTGTTTCATATCTTTCTTGTTTTTAATACGTGGTTTAGCAAGCACACGGAAAAGACATCTTTTCAGCCACAAAGATACGCTTTTTTTTAATTCTTTCGAGCGGCGATAAGCAACATCATCGGACGGCGAAGTTCGTCTCGCATCCCGGGAACCGTATCCAGCATCGATTCGTCCGGTTGAGGCTCCACCAGATGGGTGATACAGAAACCCGCCTTGATCAATCCGTTCACGTAAGTCGTAAGTGTCTTATGATATTTGGTTACATCCTCTCCCAAAAAACGAGCATGCCGGATTCCCTCTTGAAAATAATGATCCACCGGCCAATGCGCAGGTTTCCCTTCCGAATCGTAAATCCAATCTTGATTGCCATAAGCAGTAAAAACGGGATGTTCCACAGAGAAGACAAAGACACCCTCTTGCGTTAAACATTTATATACCTCTGTACAAACCGTATCGAACGACTCGAGATAATGGAATGTCAAGGAGCTGATCACGATGTCAAAAGAATTTGGAGCAAAATCAAAATCCTCGATTGCTATTCTTTTATATTCGATCGACGGGGAGGGATTTATCTCCCGTGCCTTGTCCAACATTTTCCCGGAAAGGTCAATGCCTAAAGCGAAGGTCGCCCCTCGCTCTATGGCATATCGACAATGCCAGCCAAAACCACACCCTAAATCCAATACACGCTTTCCGTTAAAATCAGGCAACATCTTCTTTAGCTCATGCCATTCTCCTGCTCCTCTCAGCCCTTGTACAGAGCGAGACATCTGACTGTATTGACCGAAAAAGCGTTCATCATCATACTTATTTTCTTTCATATTATATATTGTAGGGATATCTTGGCCGAAGATATGACTATGCCTAAATTTACTTCACAGAT
>NZ_QTMG01000022.1:0-39902 GCF_003635435.1 Parabacteroides sp. AF21-43
TACGTGTGAAGTAAATCTGTATCATGTCATCTTATCTCACTACAAATCAAGTCATAGGAACATGATCACAAGATTCCGAAAACATGTACGTGTTTTTCCCAAAAGTCGTACGTGTTTTTTCGAAAACACGTACATGTTTTTTGGAAGGACTCGGCATGTAGCAAAATCATGGGTTCAGCCCATAAATCGTAGCCTGTACGGCATGCGATAAGATATAGGCCGCAGGCGTGTCGTTTGAGGGGGAATAGCCTTTGGAGAGCCTCTGGATTACGGGTTCCTTGTTCGTGCCCAGTATCGGGACCAATAAGGGGGCGCCGTTCAAGATAAGCGGTCCCGTCATGGTGATCCGGTATTGGCCGGTAGAAGGTTGCTGGGATACCGCATAGTTACGGCTATCCGACAATAGCTCCATGGTGGTAGGGAAAATGGATGCCGTATGGGAATCCTCACCTACGCCGAGGATGATGCAATCGAACGTAGGCATTTGATTGAACAACGGCAAGAATTCCTTTACGACCCATGAATAACGCATCGCCTCGGTACCCGGCTCGTTCTCGCCCTTGATCCGGTGGATATGGTCCGCCGGGATACGCAAAGGCTTAAAAAGCAAATGATTCGCATGACCGTAATTACTATCCGGACTCGTTGGTGGAACACAACGCTCGTCCACCCAGAAGAAACGGATGTTATTCCAGTCAATCTTATCCTTATACTCATCTACCCAGAGGGAAAACATATGCTTCGCCGTCTCCCCTCCCGAGAGCGCTAGGTTAAACGGAGCGAAGTCTTTCCGGCGAATCATCGCCATCATGTCCTCCGTCATCGACCGAAGCGCCTCTTTCATCTCATTATATCTCTTTATTTCCATAAAATTATCTTCTTTGGCAGGCGCAGACTTTCTTTTCCGCACCTAAAATAACAGTTTCCTCCGGTCCGTCCTCACCCGGCTCATAAAAGAATAAGTTCTTCGAACCCTCCTCTTTCCAATGGAGCAAGATCGGATCGATAAATTTCCAGCTAGCCTCCAAAGCGTCGCTACGAGCATACAGGGTGGAATCGCCCAGCATGGCATCCAGCAACAGACGCTCGTAAGCGTCAGGAAGATAGCTCTTCGAGAGGGAATCGTAGCGGAAGTCCATGCTGACTTGCTTCACCTCGAAACCGGCTCCCGGCATTTTCAGCCCGAACTTCAAGGATATACTCTCGTTCGGTTGGATACGGATGGTCAATTTATTGCAGGAACCTCCCGAACATTGACCGACAAACAGTTGATGGGGCGTAGACTTGAAGTGGATCACTACCTCCGATGATTTCTCCGGCAACTTCTTTCCCGTATAGAAATAGAAGGGCACACCGCTCCAGCGCCAGTTATCGATGAAGAATTTCATCGCCACATACGTCTCGGTATTCGAGTCGGGAGCTACGTTCTTCTCTTCCCGATAACCGATATATTGTCCGCGGACAACCATCTTATCCATATCCAACACCGTATACGGACGTATGGAGCGGAATACTTTCACGATCTCGTCACGAATCGGTTCCGGCTCGAATATAGAGGGAGATTCCATGGCGATAAACGACATCAATTGCATCAAGTGATTCTGGATCATATCCCGCATCGCCCCGGCTCCATCATAATATTTCCCTCGATTCTCCACCCCCAAGGTCTCAGTTGCGCTGATCTCGATGGAATCGATATAATTATGGTTCCACAATGGCTCGAAAATACCATTCGAGAAACGCAATACCAAGATATTCTGCACGGTCTCTTTCCCCAGATAATGGTCGATACGATAAATCTCCTCCTCATGGAAGATATGTCGTAAATGATCGTTCAACTGGCGGGCAGACTCCAAGCTGGTACCGAACGGCTTCTCTACGATGATCCGCCTGAAACCATCTGGAGACTCGGTCTTGTTCAAACCGCTCTCCAGCAAACATTGCGGGACGATCTCGTACATCACCGGCGGGGTAGCCAAGTAATAGATGATCTTATCCGGCAAGTCATGTTTCTCTTGCAAGAACTCGATGCGCTCACGCAATTTGTAGTATTCATCGGCGTTCGTGGAATCGAAGGCGAGGTAATAGACATTCTCCAAGAAGTCATCGATCAAGCCCTCGTCGTAAGTCTTTCCCTTCTGTGCCTCCAAGATATGCGTATGTTGCTCCGCACGGAACTCCTCATCACCATAAGCGGTACGGGCAGCCCCCAAGATGCAGAAGCGGTCGGGCAGCAAGCCCCGGACATATAACTCGAACAAAGAGGGAAGCAACTTGCGACTGGTAAGATCGCCCGACGCCCCGAATATAACTAATAATTGATTATCTGCTTTCTTCATACCTTTATACGTTATAAGTTCCAGAAACCGTCTTTCCTCCCTCACCCGTCCAGTTGGTATGGAAAAACTTACCACGCTCCCAATCGACCCGCTCATAAGTATGAGCCCCGAAATAATCCCGCTGGGCCTGAATCAAGTTAGCGGCGGAATGCGGGGTAGACAGTCCATCGAAATAACTCAACCCCGAGCTCATCGCCGGCAAAGCCACTCCATGCAAGGCACCCTCGGCTACCACTTGCCGCCAAGCCAACAAGGAAGACTCGATCTTTTGAATAAAGAACTCATCGAATAAGAGGTTCTCCAGATTCCGGTTCTTCTCATAAGCCTGCGTAATTTTCTCCAAAAAGACAGAGCGTATGATACATCCCTTCCGCCAGATCTTGGCGATCGTACCGTAATCCAACTGCCAATCATATCGCTTGGAGGCTTGGTACAACAAAGAGAATCCCTGCGCGTAGGAAACCAACTTAGCGGCATACAAAGCCTGCTTGATCTCTTTCTCCGAGATCAAGGTCTGCCCCAGCACGCCACTCTTCGGATAAAGCGAGGACGCTTTTTTCCGTTCTTCCTGCATGGAAGAAAGCATACGGGCATAAACAGCCTCGGTAATCAATGTCAGCGGATCATTCTCGTCCATAGCGGCGATAGCGCTCCATTTACCGGTACCCTTCTGGCCGGCGGCATCCAATATCTTATCTAGCAGGTAGCCCTCCCCCGCCTCGTCCTTGAAGCGGAGAATATCGGCCGTAATACCGATCAGGTAGCTATCCAGCTCTCCCGTGTTCCAATCCTCAAAGATACGAGCCAAGGCCTCATTGTCCAGATCCAGACGATTCTTCAATAAAGAATACGCCTCGGAAATCAACTGCATATCTCCATACTCGATACCATTGTGTACCATTTTCACGAAATGGCCGGCTCCACCCGGACCAATCCATTGGCAACAAGGCGTCCCGTCGTCCAGCTTGGCGGCGATGCTTTGCAAGACATCCTTCACCAAAGGCCAAGCGGCAGGCGAACCACCCGGCATCACGGAAGGTCCGTACAAGGCACCGATCTCGCCTCCGGAGATTCCGGTACCTACGAAGTACATCCCATGCGCCTCCATCTCCTTCACCCGGCGTTCCGTATCATGGAAATCCGAGTTACCACCATCAATAATCACGTCACCGGGTGATAAGTAAGGAATCAATTGAGCCATCAGCTCATCCACCGGGGCACCCGCTTTTACCATCAGCATAATCTTGCGAGGACGCTCGATAGACTCAACAAATTCCTGTATCGTATGGGTTCCTATAAAATTCTTTCCTTTTCCACGACCGCTCATGAAGCGGTCTACCACGCCTTCCTCTCCCTGCGCTGTACGATTATAAACGGATACGGCGAACCCCTTACTTTCCATATTCAACGCAAGGTTCTCGCCCATCACAGCCAAGCCGATTAATCCAATATTTGATGTTTTCATATTTATGTTTTTATTTTATTAATCCAAATAGATCATTTAAAGCCTCACTCATCGACGGATGGGTGAATATCGAATCCCGAAGGAATGTGTAATCTTGCCCGAGACGCATCGCCAAGCTAACCGTATTTATGACTTCGCTGGACTCGGCGCAGAATAAGGTACATCCTAGGATCTTCCCGGTATCCGCATCTACCACGGCTTTCAGCAAGCCATCCGTCTGCTCGATGGTACGGGTACGAGGCATAGCGGCGGCAGGCAGGCTGGCCACCTTTATATTTTTCTCCATCTTACGGGCTTGCGTCTCGTTCAACCCGACATGGGCCAACGGAGGATCGATGAATACGGAATAAGCCACTGCTTCCCGATCGTCCAAGCTCCGGAAACCATTACCAAACAGCTCTTCCCGGATAATACGGTAATCATCCAAAGACAGATAGGTGAATTGTAATCCGCCATGTACATCCCCGATCGCCCAGATATTAGGGATATTGGTACGCAACTTACTATCCACCTCGATAGCGCCACGATTAGTCGTCTGTATTCCGGCGGCCTGCAGATTTAGGCTTTCCGTATTCGGTTTACGGCCGGTAGCCAAAAGCACCGCCTCAGCATCCAGCCGCAAGGTATCTCCCGAGATAGCGTTACGGCAGATCACCGCAGCCCGCTCAACATCCTGCTCAATCGTCTGCACAACCGTGTTCAAATGAATGGTGATCCCTTTCTTCTCTAGCGTGGACTTCACCGAATCGGCGATGTCCCGGTCCTCACGAGGGATGAACACCTCCCCTGCCTCCAAGATCGTTACCTTCGACCCAAAACCGGCGAACATGGAAGCGAATTCCAGCCCGATATATCCGCCTCCGACAATAACCAGATGCCGTGGCAGTTTCTCCAGTTCCATAATGGAAGTACTTGTATATACGTAAGGATTATCCTCGATACCGCTTATCGTAGGAATAATCGTCGTGGCTCCGGTATTGATGAATATCTTCTCGCCTTCCAGCAAGAAAGAGTCCGTATCCGTTTTCACGACAATCTCATAAGGGGAACGAAAAGAAGCCTCTCCGGTATAGACCGTTACGGTCTCCCGATCATCCAGATTCTTGAAATTCTTCTCACGAAGCAAAGAGGTCAGTTTCTCCTTGGCGAGGATCGCCTGCTTAAACTCCTCCGCATATTGCTCGAAGGTAGAAGGTCTGCGATACCCTGTCACTTGAGCGTAATGTACAAGCGCTTTCGTCGGTATACAGCCGATATTGATACAAGTACCTCCGTACATACCCGTCGAACGCTCCACCACAGCTACATTCCATCCATGGTTGGCCAAATCCGCCGCCAAGGTTTTTCCACCTTTCCCAAAACCAATAATAATCGCGTCGTACTTTTTCATCTCTGATTTATCTTCTTTTCGTTAGACATTAAAATAACATTCGTTTTAACCTAATTGTTGCGAATTTCATATTGCAAAAATAGCTCCAGCCCCTATTTTACAAAATGGCTGTTCAACCTATAAGTTTAGCCATTTTTCCCGAAACAACAAAATAACGGACAATATGCTTCGCCTCATCCTTCTCTACGCCACCTAACGCACTCGTTAAGTCCACCGGAAAATATACATTTATGGACTATGTAAAGGTAGGGTTACCTTTACAAATCGTGATGGGAATCGTGATGGTATTTATATCACCTTTATTATTCCCATTCTAAACATTCGCACATGCATTTTAGTTTTATATTTGCAGTTGTAAAACAGTACAAGAAAATTTATGGATATACCGTTTAAACCGATTAGGTTAGAAGACAAAGAGATCATAACCTCATTTACATTTCCCAGCGATTATCGCAATTGTGATTTCTCATTCGCGAACATGTGCAGTTGGCGTTTCTTATATGACAGCGAATTCGCTATCGTGGATGGCTATTTATTAATCCGTTTCATGATCGAGGACAAGAGCCGTTTCGCCTATATGATGCCTGTCGGGGATGGAGATTTAGCGGGTGCCGTTCGTTTGCTAGAAGAGGATTCCTTAAAATATGGACATCCGCTCTGTATGCTGGGTATCACCCCCGACGCCAAGGAGCAACTGGAAGGCGCACTTCCCGGAAGCTTTTTCTATATCCCGGAGCGGGATTATTTCGACTATATTTATTTACGGGAGGATTTAGCTACCTTACGGGGTAAGAAATATCAATCCAAGCGTAATCATATCAATAATTTCAAGAAACGTTATTCGTACGAGTATGTCCCTATCACGCCGGATATCGTACCGCAATGCCTGAAACTGGAATGTAAATGGTATAAAGCAAACAATGGAGATAATGACGAGGAAGAGCTTAATGACGAACGTCGCTCCCTTACCTATGCCTTACATCATTTTGACAGCCTAGGCCTGATCGGTGGCGCTCTCCGGGTTGATAACGAGATTATCGCTTTCTCTTTCGGGGCCCCTATCAACCATAATACATTCGGGGTTCACGTGGAGAAAGCGGACGTGAATTTCGACGGTGCCTATACGGTGATTAACCAAGAGTTCGCTTCTCACCTTCCGGAACAGTATACTTACGTGAACCGGGAGGAGGATCTCGGCATACCGGGGTTGCGCCAAGCGAAGCTTTCTTATCAGCCTACCATACTATTAGAGAAGAGTGCCGCAATAAAAAAGCAACTTACGCAAACTAAATAAATTATGGACAAGAAACAACAAATCGTAAACTTATGGCGTACCTGCTTCGGGGATTCCGAGGCATTTATCAGCCTTTATTTTGATCGTGTTTACAAGGACGAGAACGCAATGACCATCGAGAAGGACGGTAAAATAGTATCTGCCTTGCAGATAGTTCCTTATACGATGACTTATTTGGGTACCGAGATCTCGGTGGCCTATATCTCCGGGGTGTGCACGGCTCCGGAAGAAAGGGGTCAGGGGCTTATGCGGCAACTCTTGCAAGAGACATTCGAGGAAATGGAACGGCGTGAGGTCGCTATCTCCGCCTTGATCCCTGCCGATCCTTGGCTATTCGACTATTACCGGGAACAGGGTTATACCGAGGCATTCGATTATTCCGTGGAGACGTATATCCGCCCGAATACGCCGGTTCAACTCCCGAAGATAACGGTTATCCAACCGGAGGTACCGACAACCGACGAATTGTTCGCTTATTTCAACCGCAAATTACGTGAACGCCCTTCCTGTATCTTGCACTCGCAGGATGATTTCATCACAATACTCCGGGATCTGCAATTAGATAACGGAGGAATGTACACGGCCTTGGACGAGAACGAGAAGGTGGTTGGCATGGCTTTCGCACTACCTCTTGAGGCGGGTACAGCGCCGTCCGACAAAAAGCTTTTTATCAAGGAACTTCTTTACGACTCGGAAGAGATCAAGGAATTAATATTGCAAGAGCTTACCCTGCAAAATAACATATCACAAGCGACGGTCAATACCCCTCCCACCCCTCCGGGTACCTTACCTATGGGTATGGCCCGCATCATCGACACGAAACGCATGATCCACCTCTGGCTATCCAAACAACACGAAAGCCCCGTCTCCAAAAAAGACTTGGAACAAATGGATAACCAAACGCTAACACGACAGTTGATGGGGTACCAAGGGAGGACGGCTTATATGAGTTTGATGCTGGACTGACAAAGAAAATCCCCTAGCTAAGACGATTTTTGGCTAGGGGATTTTATATATAAATATATAACTACTATTATTTCTTTACCGGCTTATGATAAACATATTTCTCTTCCGGATTCATATACCAATTTTTCTGGCTTGTGCCTGATGAAGCAGACCATTCCTTAAATGCCGGGTATGCTTGATCAATAGAAACGACTTCTGACGCATATTTAAAATCACTCATCGGGATAATAAATCCCCACATTGTCTTATCTGAATTGTCAGGGTCATTAGCAACATAATTATTTGTCTCAGCTTTAACCCGATCAGTCGGTTTATAACCAGCCAAATGGACTTCTGAACGATTCTGGGCATTACCACCATTTACTATAAAGAAATTCAAATAGAACATATCCAGATCATCTGATGAAACAGGACTGTTGAATTCGACCTCATATTGCAAAGTTCTTATGCCATAATCGTTAGCATTATTAAATGTATTCACGGGCACTCGCTTATCCACATTACCCATAATCCTATGCGCATCATCAAACAAAGGTAGCACCGCAGCAGAAGGATTCGACTCTATTTCATTTGCCGATTCAAAATATCCATTATTGGCAAACACGCCATTCGGCACAGAAGCTTTCGTTATCTTGGCGGTCGTTAATCTATCAAACTGGATACCTGCTCCCAATGTCTTTGTAGCTCCTACCGCAATCAAGTTGACAGTTAAGATCATACTTTCTACATTGTTTGCGCCGTCCATAACCAATTGACTCTGTATGCCCAACACCAAATCATTCATATCATAATCACCAAAAGCAGGCCAATTATCTTCCATGGCGAATGTATAGTAGGGACCATTGGGAACTTCTATCGGATAATTAGGATTAGAAGGAGGATTTGTCGAACCTTGATTACCATCACCCGTGCAATCGCCCGCAGGAATTGCAATTGAAGCGTTTTTATCAACCTGCTTACTTCCACCAGACAACGTTAGATTTTTCGAAAGTTCATTCCCTTTCCATAAGTCTCCCAACAATTCCAAATTCCCATCCAACGAAAGCGTTCCTCCCGATAAATTAATTTGCGTGAAATCCAATAAGGCATAATCTGAATCCTTACACTCTATCTTGTTCCAACTTTTAAAAGATGCCAAATTCTGCCCTGACACATCATCTGTATCCGTAATTCTGAAAATCGAGTATTTTTCCATTTCACACTCAATCTCTTTCGCATCCATATATCTTGCTTCAAGCAGAGTAGAAGCACCCAAGAACATACCAACATTGTAAAGCGAAAGTCCGGCTTCAACATTAATCTTACAATGATTCTCTATCCGTCCACCATTGCCACTATTTTCTGCTGTCATATTAATATTAGTAGCCTTAATCGTACCATAATTTATTAGCTCAACAGCATGATTTTTCGATCTATATCCCGAAAGAATTACTTCTCCATAGTTCTCAAGATCATAATCAACTAATTTGTAAGCGGGTTTAAAACTATCATCCGGCTCTCCAAACTTCGCTCCACTTTTCACAACCAGCCTAGCGCCGTTACCTTGTGATTGTCCATCAGCTTCAAGGATTTTCAAACTACCCTTCTGGTCCAAAACAATAGTAGCCCCACTGCTTCCTATAAGAGTTGAGACAGACAATGCCCCTTCTACATATAATGTCACACTTCCGACCAGAGTAAGGGCCTTTGCCTCATAACCTTCTCCGACAAGCTTATACTCCCCTTCATACAAAGTAATAGAACCTTTATCCTTAGAAGCCATATTAAAAAACTCCTGGGCAGAAATCAATCTAGCTTTTCCTGAATTATAATTATCTTCTCCACTTCTCAATAAAGATTTAGTTGTTGTACCAACGGCAGAAGCTGGCTTAAAATCGCAAGCCAGATCCTTCATTGAGGGATCTACTAATACGGTCTTCACCGATTTTCCTTTTCGGGGATCAATCTGCATAATGTAAATTGTTTCTAAAGCTTGGGGCAATGTCATCGTGCGAACATACGGCTTATTCCCGTTGGCCACACCACCATATAATGGTTTAGCATCATCGGCATAGAAAGGATTCACGTCATATACCCATACTTGGTAATCATACTGGCCATTGAACTCATCATTCACCTCTACGGTTAAAGTCATTTGACGAATAGTAGCTGTCGATTGATTGAAATCATTAGGCAAAGACGGATCCGGCTTCTCCGGAGTAGGCGGAACCGGATCCGGCTTAGGTTCGTACACATCGGTAGTACACGCCGCCAATAGAACGCAAAGCGCGATAGCGACACATTTCATTGTTGATTGAATCATTCTTCTCATATTATTAAAGTTGTATTGTTCCCTAATCCTGTAAACATTTAAGTATTACCCTATAACACCGTTTAAAAAAGAAGTTGTATATTTTAATCAACTTATTGAGTATTATCAACAGCAAAGGTAGATTTTATTATAATGCGAAGTTCTTAAACGCACAAATATTATCACATCAATTAACTATAATTAATAATGCCCCAAAGAAAACACCTTTGATAAATAGACAATATTTATTTCATGCCATGTTAAAAAAGAACAATAAAAGACTATTCACCCTACTCCAACCATTCAATCAGCTTATCAGCCAAAGTTACTGTTCCCGGCAAAGGTGGTTGGTGCCGATGTGGAGAAGGCCCCTAGCGATTTTCTCTTGGCAATAACATGCCATCTGGCAATTTGACAAAATGAAAACCAAAGTCTCGGAGAATCGATTTTTTCGGGCAAAGGTACGGATTGCTCCCAAATACGAGAAGAAAAAACAGCATTCGTCTCGTTGATAGACGAATACTGAAAAATAGCCTTTCGCTCCAGAGAAATTAATTCATCGTATCTCATATTTTGAGGCAAGAAAATGGTAAAAGCAGTGTTACGATAGGGTTATAGCACGGCAAGAATGCCCATTCATGAGTACTCATAACCCTATGCACGGCCGCTCATAATGCCTAACGCGAGTATCGGCATTGGGCAATACGACCTATCGCAACAGGTTTCGCCACCTATCGTGTACAAAATCGGCCCCTTTTTCAAGAAAAAGCGTGTTTATTGCCACACCTATCTCATTATCTTGTCACTTTCGCACGAAGGGTATGTCAACATATTCGTATAATATGAAGCAAATAGTCAGAATAAGCTTCTATTTCGCAACAGACCCATCATACAAGCCAGAGGCTCCCAATAGGCCTTAAGCACTCACATAAAACACGGAATTTTCAATCCAACTGATAAATCTTCAGCTTATTGTAAAGCGTCTTCCGGTCGATGCCCAATAACTGGGCCGCACGGGTCTTATTGTTGCCGCACTCTTGGAGGGCCTTACGGATAAGGTCTCGTTCGTGCTCCACGTTCTTTAGCTGGATGTTGGCGTGCGACAGGAGGTTCTCCGTCAGTTCCTCCGGGAGTTCCTTGCGGGTGATGTATCGGCCGGTCGCCAATAAGGTAGCGTACTTGATGACGTTCTTCATCTGCCGCAGGTTGCCCGGCCAAGAATAGGATTGGAACAATTGCATGGTATCGTTGTCGAAACCGATGATATCTTTCTGGAGCTCGCTATTCGCCAGATCGAGGAAGTGGTTGGCGAACAAGAGCAAATCCTCTTTTCGCTCTTTCAAGTCCGGGATACGGATCGTGAACTCATTGATACGATGGTACAGGTCCTCACGGAAATCTCCTTTCTCGATCGCCTGCCGCAAGTTCTCGTTCGTAGCGGATATCAGACGTACGTTGATGGCGATCTCCTGATTGCTCCCGATCGGCTTCACCTTGCGCTCCTGCAGGGCACGCAATAGCTGGACCTGCACCTCATACGTCAGGTTCCCGATCTCATCCAAGAAGATCGTACCGCCTTGGGCCGCCACGAACGCCCCGGTCTTGTTCTCGATCGCCCCCGTAAAAGAACCTTTCACGTGGCCGAAGAACTCGGAAGCCGCCAATTCCTTGGGGATAGCGCCGCAATCCACGGCGACAAACGGAGCCTTGCTACGATTACTTTGCTCGTGAATCCGACGGGCGATGTACTCCTTACCGGTACCGCTAGCGCCGGTCACCAATACCGACATATCCGTCGGAGCCACCAAACGCACATGCTCATAAAGCTGGCGGGCCGCTTGGCTCTGCCCCTCGATATAAAGATCCGGGGCCGAGGGAACCGGGACTCTCGCCGGAGCCTTCTCCTCCACGTGCGCAAGCTCCCTGATCTTTCCCAGCAACTCATCCGGGTTCAGCGGCTTGGCGATATAATCCGCCGCTCCCAGCTTCATCGCCTGAACCGCCGTTTGTATCTCCGCATAACTGGTCATCATGATAAGGGGTAAGGAAGGATGAGTGCTTTTCAGCCATTTCAATAAGTCGATCCCGTCACTATCCGGCAGGCGTAAATCCGATATAACCAAATCGAACGCTTCCTCCCCCAGCCTCCGTTTAGCGTCGGAGACAGAGGACGAGGATCTTACGACAAACCCTTTCTTACCCAGCCATGTGGTAAGCATCAAGGAAAAAGTTATATCATCTTCAACGATTAGAATCGACAACATACCCACTCAGATTATTTATAGTAACCACAAAGGTAAATAAATAAAACGAATCAAGAAAACATCCACGTAGCTTTACGCCATACTCCCTCGAAAGGACCTTGTTTATGATGGGCCAGCCACCAGTGGCAAAAACCTAGCTGGAGAATGAAAAGAAGGATTCCTACGGCGAAGCTGGCGGTCGTTCCCAGATCGTCATACAGGGATAAACCGTATCCGAAATAGATGAAAGAGCCTACCATCGATTGCGTGAGGTAATTCGTCAAGCTCATTTTCCCGTAAGGCACAAGCCCGTGAAGCACCTTATGCGGCGCCTTCCACTGCCACAAGAAGATAAAGGAGGATACCAATACGCACATGAACGAGAAATTACGCAAGGAAGACACGATCGTGCTCATCGGGCGAAGCTCTTCGGTACGCTCCAGCAAACCGGGTAGGGAAAGGGACAGATAATAGAGGGGAATGAAACAAACTACCCCGATAACAAAGGTCCTTGTCCAAAACGTCCGGTGCTTCTCCGGATCGACAAACAATCCCTTGCGCCCCAACAACATACCCAGCATAAAGAGAGCCGATGTCTGGAAGAAACGTCCATAGCTCCAAGCCCAGAGAAGGCTATACAGCTGCCCGTCCCACAGATTGGACTTGACCATTTCCCAAAAGCTGGTACCTTCCATATACGGAAAGATCCGCATACAGTGCACCAGCCATTGTTCCTTGGATGCCACATATTCCGGATGCATCAGGGCATACATGAATTTACCCCACTCCATAGGCTGTAGCATCAAGACCACGGCGATCGCCAATACCACCTTATTACTCAACTTGCAAACCGGTATCAACACAATACCCAAGATCGAATAAAGCACCAAGATCTCCCCCGGGAAGAACGATGCGTTGAAGCAACCGATAAAGAATAGGAGCACCAACCGCCAGAAGAAACGAAGCCGGAAGTCCTTCCCTTTCCTCGCTTGGTTATCAAACTGGATGAAAAAACTAAAACCGAACAGCAGGGCGAAAATAGCGTATGCCTTCCCGGAAAAGAGGAAGAACAAGGTATCCCATACCCCTTTATCCAAGGCTTTCATAAAATCGGTAGTAGCCTCCGGAAAATTATACAAGTTAAAATGCTCGATATTATGCAATAGGATAATAGCCATAACAGCAAATCCTCGTAATGCGTCGACCACCTCGATACGGGGCCGGGCTTGTAGTGCGTGTTCCATGATATGATTCAGTAGATTTTATTATTTCGTGGCAAAAGTAACGAAACTAAATAGAAAAAGCATCCTCGAAAGGATGCCTTTTTCTTTTGCAGACTTAAATTGAATACTCAGGACTTAATCTTTCGCCATGAATAAATTCATGACTTTCGTTTTTAACGGTTTAAATGTAGAAACGCCCACTTGCGATTTCATTAAATAGATAGCGAATATCGTGCCAAAGCCAGCGAAACGCACGATAATGAATATCTAACTACTTATCCTTTAACAAGTAATAGATAAATTTTGTTTCTATAAAGTAGAATTTTATTTCAAAAGCATGGGGAAAGGCATTCCACGGATGGGTATTTATTCCACACCGGATTCCACAAGATTACCCGATGGCAGACTCCGCATCCTTCACGATAGCAAGCGCTTGCTCGATTACCTCGCCCAGCAGGTGGTACCAGCCGGAATCGGTCAGTTCCTCATCATTCTTCTCCAAGATCCGCAGGTGTTGTACCAATGAATTGGCCCCCAGCATCGTGAACAGGGGAATCAACTTATGAGATATCCGGGAGGCTTCCTCCCGGTCTTTTCCCTCTAACGCATCCCGAAGTAAGTCGATGCTCTTGCGGGTTTCCTCCGAGAAGGTTTTCAGTATAGAGGCTGAGGCCTCCGGATCCTCTCCGGCAAAAGCGGTCAACGAAGAGAAATTCAACTCGCTCCTTGCCTCCAGATGGAGTGTCAGCAACTCATTCAGCAAGGAGATTAATTGGGCGGCGGTAAACGGCTTGTTCAAGAAACCCGTGAAACCAGCCTCCAGATAATGCTCGTGCTCCTTGGCGATACTGGCAGATAGGGCGATCACCGGGATCTCATCCGTTCCGGGGATACCGGACGTACGTATCCGCTCCAGTAAATGATAGCCATCCAGCGTCGGCATCTGTATATCGGTGATAATGGCGTTGAATACGGTGTTCCGCAATAGCTCGAGGACGTTATGCGGATTCGTACAACCTACCACCTGCACGTGACTCTGCTTCAAGAGTTCCTCCGTCAAGGCCAGTTGTAGAGGATCGTCATCTACCAGAAGACAATAGACATCTTGCCCCTCAAACAAGGGTAAAGCCTCGGCTTCACCAGCATCCGGAGCCTCCGCCATTACGTCCGGCAAAGATTGGTTATCAGCCAAGGGAAGAGGTAGCAAGATCGTGAAATCACTGCCTTTTCCCGGGGTACTATCCAAAGCAAGCGTACCGTTCATCAAGGACAGAAGCTTACGGGTGATGGAGAGGCCCAGACCGAAACCTTCCGCCTCTTCCGTATCGGCAAGGCGGGTAAACTCCCCGAATATCCGCTCTTGTTCCTCTTTCGGGATGCCCGGACCGGAATCGCTGACGGTAATAGATAATTGATAATTGATAATTGAAAGTTTTTGGAGGGAGACAAGCAAAACGACTCGTCCCGCTTCCGTGAACTTGATAGCGTTGGATAAGAGGTTTCCTACGACCTGCCGGATACGGATCGGGTCGCCCATATAGACTTGCCCAGTCTCCTCCGGTTTCAGGTTCAAGACAAACCGTAAGCCTTTCGCCTCCGCTATCGGCTGGAAGCTGGTATAGATCTCATCGAACAAGACTGGGACACGGAAGGGAACGCTATGCACCTCCATCTCGCCGGACTCCAACCGCTGGAAATCCAACAGGTCGTTCACCAAGGAAAGGATATGATCCGAGGAACCTTTCATGTTCTCCAGATAATATTGCTGACGCTCGTCTGGATGGCGGCGTAGCAAAAGCTCGATATATCCGATGATGGAAGAGAGCGGAGCCCGTATATCGTGGCTGATCGTCAACATCAGCTTCTCACGGCTTCGCAATAAGCTCTCGGCGACCTGTTTCGCCTTTTCCAGTTGCATACGGTAATATTTACTTCGTGAGATATCCCGTGAGATAAAGAAGAGGAACAGAAAGGCGATTACCACGGAGACGATCGCGATTCCGGCGATCAAATGGGAGGTCTCCCTTAATAGTACCTGCTTCTTATAGACCCTTTCCAGCGACGCCTCCATCTCCTCCTCCTCTATATTACGGAGCATCTGGTTGATCTCCCGGGTAATCACGCTATTGTTATACCGTAAGTTAGAGGCCCTTTCCAACAACTGATCCATCAGTTGTTGCCGTTGCCAAGCCACACTGTCTTGGATGCTTTTCAGCACGCTGACAATCGTATCGGTCGGATTATAAGCGTTCACCAACGTATCGGTAACGATCTCCCGGGTCGTGTTCACCACGATGCTGGTATCTTCCTTGCCGGGAGAGAACACGTCGGCCAAACGCTTGAAGAATCCCCGCTTCTTACGGGGAACTACCACCGTATCTTGCTTGACCTCTACCCGCTCTTGTACCTGCACCTCGTTTACGATTGTATCCCGGACGGCAATTATTTTCTCGATATTCTCCGTATAAAGACGCTCCGTATTCGCTTCCTGCCAAGTCTCAAGCAAACGACGGGTATTCCATCGCTTACGCTCCAGCAGTATGTCGATCGTATCTATTTTCAGGAGTTGCATGGAGTCCGTCACCAAGGTCCTCAACGAATCCATGTTATTATGGGCCTTATTCAACGTACGATTGAAGTGGCGGAACTCGTTCTGGGGCATGCCTACCAACTGCCCCAACGCCTCGCTTTCATAGAGCAGGGAGAGCGTATTAGTGACCAAGTACACCTTCCGGCGTGCCTGATGATCCGGCTCGTCCTCCTCGGCCACTTTCTCTACTATATTATAAATGTAAGCGACCGAGCAGACCGCAATGGTAATCAGCAAAATATAGCCTAATATCACCTTGCTAGTAATATGTCCGCTTTGCTCTTTCATATACGGTTGAGATCAGTCTAATTCCTATCATAAGCGATATCCCATTTATCCATCATCTCAAAATCCTGCTTTTTTAAGCCGACTTTCCAAAATGGGATCGGGTCGTCATGGTCTCCCAGATACATACGGTCACGTACCTTGAAGGCACGATTCGTTAAGGCAAACGTGGAATCGGCCACCGGAGTCCGCACACCGGCTATATCAAGCATCGTATGGAATACGCTGTTCGTGCTAACCGGATAAGTCTCGTGTGCCTGCGCTTCCAGATATTTCTGGGGATATGACTCCCGGTAAGCCTTCGAGAACCAGATCACATACGGGATATGCAACTGGTAATAGGTCGGTATCGGAGACGCATGCAGATAACGGGCTCTGGAATCATCGAAGATATCCTCTCCATGATCGCTTAAGTAAAGCATGGATGCCGGAGCATTTGTCTTCGCCAACATATCCACGATTTCCCCCAGCACGTAATCTGTATAGTGGATGGAATTATCATAAGCGTTCCGTAACTCCTTTTTATACGAGGCACGAATTCCCTCCGCCTTATCCGGCCTATAGAAACGGAACTCCTTCGGATAACGTTCATGGTAATTAAAATGCGAGCCATAAGTATGCAGTACTACGAAAAGATTACCGTCCTCTTTATCCAGTTCCTTCTTTAGATAAGGCAAGATCGCCGCATCGTGCAAGGAGGTTAGCGTAGAACCCGTATTAAATGCACTCATATCGATAAAGGTATCTGCCTCCCGGTAAAAAGCGCCGATCATCGAGGTCGTTAGTTTCTGGTTGGCGATCACGAGCGTACGGAAACCAGCCTCTTTGAAAGCGGTCACGATACTTTTCTCGTCGTAAAGGACTCCATAATTCTCGGCGCTGGCAGCGGACAGGATAATGGGGACACTTTTATGCGTATTATTCGATTGCGTCACCACATCCGTGAAATGCACCAATCCGTCTAAAGCCTCCATACGGGGAGTCGTCTTGCGCTCGTATCCGTAAAGGCTCCATTCCATAGCACGGGAGGTCTCTCCCACTACCAAGACGTAGATCTCCCGTTTTCCCTCCGCTTGCTCCGGCTTAGTGGCGTCGAACTTAAAGTCGGCGGAAGTAATATGATACTTGCTGTTCCTCTCCGCCTTATTTATGGCGAAATATAAATTGTATAGGGCGTTAGCCGGATATACATCGTCCTTCCATGAGAACCGGTGATCTTGCGAAGGAGACAGGAAGCAAAGGAGCAAACCCACGACAAACATGCCTAGGCTGATCTTAGCCCATTTCTTCCGGAAAGGATTTCGCAGTTTCTCTTTCTGCCGTATCGAACGACAAGCGAGCACCAGCGTAGGTAATGTATAGAAAAAGAATACGCAACCGATCACCAGAATGATATTCCCCAATAACTCACTAGCCTCGGAAGCGTTCGAGCTGGTAAGGTTCAAATACATATCAACCGCTATCACGGACTGCCCGAAAAGATACAGAAGCACCAACTGCCCCCCATCTAATATAACCTTCGGCAACAGGCACCAAACCACGATCCCCGGTTTACGGGCCACTAATAAAACACACATCCAAAAGGCCAAAGGTATCAGCAACGAGGCGATACCGACCGTGACGGGAAGCGGTTCCGTAAAAAAGAACACACAGTTTGGGATGATAAATAACAGGGCAAATAAGAAATATAAATGCTCCTGTGAAGATATCCAGCGTATTAACCTTGTAAAATACTTCATTCAATCAAAACTTTGCCAACTCTCAATCATTACTCTTCTCAACTAATACCCAGAACCTGAAATTCCGGCAATTGGCAAAGATAGGCGTTATTAAACACATACAAAGCGTATTATACACAAAAAATGTTATTGACATTCATAACTTCTCTTTCATCCGTCGCCAATACTCATTGACAGAGCTTTTCACTTCCTTATGTAACAGCAAGATACCAATCAAGTTCGGGAGCGTCATCAAAGCCACGGTGATACCGGATAATGTCCAAACAATAGTAGTATCCGTGAACGAGGCCAAGAAAAATCCGACAATATAGATTACGTGGTAAATACGGACATATTTCGTTCCCCAAAGATAGGTCACCGCCCGATCACCGTAGTAAGACCATGCTATCGTTGTAGAAAACGCAAACAACAACAGGGAAAACGGAATAATAAACTGCCCCCAATCCCCTAAAAAACCTTTCTTAAACGCCTCCGTAGACAAGGGGGCGGAATGAAGCAGCGACTTACCGGTTAAATACACCGCACGCTCTTTATTCATAGGTAATTCGATACGTCCGTCACGTACAGAGAGCGTACCACTAAACAACACCTCCTTCCCTTCCTTGACCCGCACGCTATCCGCAAAGGAACGTGCGTGTAGTAACGTTATATCCGTATTTAGGATCTGTCCGTTCCGGACCTCCAAGGAGCCTGTATAAAAAGGCAGGGGCTTATTCCCTAGTACATGCTCCGACACTGCGGATTTACCGTCCGGGTCCGATTCATGATAAGCACCGGACAAGACTACCGTATCCGCCTGCTGAAACTTATTCTCAAACTTTTTCAGCCAAGTACCGGATGACAATAGAACCAAGCCGGTTATCGAACAAATCACGATCGTATCGATGAACGGCTCCAATAAAGCGACCATACCCTCGGATACCGGCTCTTCCGTCTTGGCTGCCGCATGAGCGATCGGAGCGGAACCTTGCCCCGCCTCATTCGAGAATAATCCACGGTTCACACCTCGGTTAAAAGCCCAGACAACCGTCGCTCCTAAGAAACCACCCGTAGCCGCCGTACCGGAAAAGATATTCGAGAAAACAGAGATAAACGAAGGTAGGATATGCTGGTAATTATAGGCCAATATGCTGAAGGCACCGAGCAGATAGACGACCGCCATAAAAGGTACCAACTTCTCGGTAACCTGCGCTATACGCTTGATTCCCCCGATCACGATCAATCCCAGCAAGACCGATAAAACCGCCCCGGTAATATATTGCTGAATACCGAACGCCGAAAACATGGCGTTCGAGATGCTATTTACCTGTGGCAGACTACCCGTACCGAAAGAGGAGAAAATAGTAGCGACCGCAAAAAGTCCCGCCAACCAACGCATATGCAAACGATGCTTCATATAATACATCGGACCGCCGGAAATCGTACCATCTTCCGTCTGCTCACGATACTTATGGGAAAGGGTGACCTCTACCATCTTGGTAGTCATACCCAAGAACGCCGTCATCAACATCCAAAACAAGGCAGAAGGACCACCTAGATGTATGGCCAGAGCGACACCGGCTATATTACCGGTCCCCACCGTGCCCGAAAGAGCAGTTGCCAACGCTTGGAAATGGGAGGTATCTCCTATGTCTTGCTTATTGTCGTACTTCCCCCGCACGACCTTGATCGCATGCCCGAAAAAGCGCAATTGCGGAAACCGAAGATAGACCGTAAAGAACAATCCGGTTCCCAGTAATAGAAAAACAAACCATTGTGATCCTCCAAAATGAGCGTCAATAAGGGATAGTAAGTTATTCAACTCTTGCATCATCTGCCTACATTTTTAAATAATGATGCCGCAAGTTAAGAATAATAAAACAAAAAGCAACCTTACAAGCTTTTGTTTTTCATTTTAGACTTACAAGATTGCTTTTTCACAATCAAAAAGATACTATCACACAATAAAATTATATTTATCTCCTATATTTTCTGGAGGATAGCGATAAACTCATCATTCGTAATGTCTAGCTCCGGCTCTTTGTAATTGACATAATCCTCAAAATAGTCGCTGGCGATATCGGCTACGATCTCCCCTCCGTCCAAGCCATACGAGGAAACTAGTTTCTCCACCCGGTTACGTATCTGGCGAATCACCTGTAAACGATCCTCATAACGATCTGGCTTCTCCTGATCAGTGACGTGCTCATTCCGGGCGATCAAGTAAACTACCGTATAAAATTTCTCCATGCTCCCGAAAACAGGGACAAACAAGGATTTCTTCTCCTCGGGCAGATCTGCCAAAAACTGTTGTATCTTTGTCATAACTCTTACTCTTTTACCTAATAAAAAAAACAATATACTTTTTGTTCTAAAACAATATACTTTCGTGTGTAAAAGTATATTGTTTCGACAACAAAAGTATATTGTTCTTCTCGAGTCTGTTAAATGATAGAATTCTTCTTCGTAAAGTCCAAAATCTCATCAATATAGCCAAAAGCCAATCCTGTTACCGTATCCGCGCAGCCGTAATAGATAGCGATACGTTTCGTCTCCGGATCATGCAAGGCGGCACAGGGAAAGACTACGTTCGGAACGTCTCCCATGCACTCGTAATCCTTTTGCGGGGATAACAAATAAGGTCCGGAGCGGAATTTCACTTTCCAAGGTTGCTCCAAATCCAAGATAGCGGAACCGAAGCTATACACATACCCGTTGCAAGAACGAAGCACGCCGTGGTAAATCAATAACCAGCCCTCGGAAGTCTCGATAGGGATAGGGCCCGCACCGATCTTCGTACACTGCCAAGCGCTATCCTCGAACGCAGCCGGAGACATCACGTGGCGATGTTTACCCCAGAAACACATATCCGGAGACTCGCTATAGAATATATCGCCGAACGGAGTATGACCGTTGTCGCTCGGACGGCTTAACATGGCGAAGTTTCCGTTAATCTTACGAGGGAACATCACGCCATTACGGTTGAAAGGCAGATAAGCGTTCTCCAGCTGATGGAAGGTCTCGAAATCGAACGTGTAAGCCACGCCAATCGTCGGGCCATGATAACCGTTACACCAAGTCACATAATAACGATCCTCGATAAAACATACACGGGGGTCGTAGGCGTAAACAAACTCGCCGATCTCCTTGTCGTCGCACTCAAACTCGAGTTTTGTCTCGGAGATACTCCAATGAATGGCATCTGCGCTAAAACCTACGTGCAAACGCATCCGGCGATTCGTATCGTCGCAACGGAACACACCGGCATAACCACCTTTGAAAGGGACAACAGCACTGTTGAACACGCTGTTCGATGTCGGAAGGATATCACGAGGAATCACCGGGTTCTTCGAATATCTCCACAATACTTCTTTGCTACCCTCGGGACGATCTTCCCAAGGCATATTAGGCAGCGGAGCGCCTACGATTTTCAAATTATCCATAACTAATCCTATTAAAATATTACTGTACTAACTTATTACCTTTATCGTCATACGTGAACGGTACGAAATAGGCTACCAAGAATGAAGGGATCATCGCCAGCAAGGTCACGATAAAGAAATACTTATAACCTAGCCAGTCGCTCACGAAACCGCTCATCATTCCCGGAAGCATTACGCCAAGGTTCATGATACCTGAAGCGAACGCATAATGCGCCATCTGATGCTTGCCCGGAGCTACCTGTTGCATCATAAACAGCATCAAGCCCACGAAACCGAATCCATAGCCAAAATACTCGAATACGATGGCGGAAGCGATAATGAGACCATTATCAGGCTGGAAACACGCCAAGAACGTGTATACCAAAAACGGTATATTGAAACAACAACAAAGCGTAAACAATACCTTTCGCAATCCCTTGGCCGAGATATAATATCCACCAAGCAAAGAACCCAGCACGAACGCCGCCGCCCCAAACGTACCATAATACAAACCAATTTCTTGCTCCGTTAGTCCTAATCCTTGATCAGCTATCGGAGCTTTCAAGAACAAAGGTACGATCTTTATCACGAAACCCTCGGCAAAACGATACAATATGATGAAACAGATATACCACACGATATACTTCTTCGTGAAGAACTCCTTGAAGACCAGCCATAACTCAGCCATACTTTCCTTCAACGAATGTTCTCTGGTAGCGGCTTTCCCACCCGAAGGCAACATCTTCATATGATAAAAACCAAGCAGGATCATGATCGTACCGCAAAGCAGCATAACGATCATCCAAGCGTATATCACGGCCTCTTTCTCCAATCCTATCCCGGTAAAATATTGCATCATATAACCCGCCAGATAAACCAGACCACCCGTGGCTACGATCTTCGCCAAATTGTAAAACGCACCTTGCCAACCGATATATTTGGCTTGATCCTCCGGCGAGAGCTCTTTCATATAAACGCCATCCGTTGCCACGTCATGCGTAGCCCCGCTAAGCGCTATAATACCTAATAATGCGATAGATAGAGCAAAGAAACTCGGCAAGTTTAACGCCAAGGCCACTAAACCGAATAAGCAACCGGATAACAACTGGGTCAATACGACAAAGAATTTCTTAGTACGATACATTTCCAAAAACGGGCTCCATAAAGGCTTTAAGGTCCAAGGTAACATGATAACCGAGGTCCATAACGCAATCTGGGCATCCGATATATCCAATCCCTTAAACATGAGTACGGTAACCATGTTCAGCACTACAAAAGGCAATCCCATAGCAAAATAGACACTAGGGACCCAAGTCACAGGGTTTCGACGTTTAGTAGCATTCGTGTTTTTCTCTTCCATGCTTTATTTAGAATTTAGGTGTACAAATATAATTAATAATCCGGATATATCTTTAATCGATCGGACAAATAGAGGAGATCATCCCGAAGGTAGCGTTATCATTCAAATCCCAGACCATCTTTCCGGCTCCGTTTATCTCGATCAACTGCGGGTAATGTCCTTTCGCAGCCTCTCCGTCATGGCCTTGCCAGTTACAGATATACAAACCACCGTCCCGTTTAGGGAGCAACTGGGCAACAAAGAAAAGCTGGGCTCCCTCGATATCGTTCGCATTCACCTTGCGAACGATATCTCCGGTCTCGAAATTCAGCTCTATGAAGCAATGGGCATCACCGCAAGCGACCAGATAATTACCGTTATCCAACGCAGCCACGCTAAACGGGTTACCGTCTACTTTCACGCTTTTCAGCAATTGACCGGACGGGGATATTTCCCGGATCTCGGAGGTAGCGAACAAGGGCACTAGATAATTGCCCCGCTTATTCTTGTTTACTTGACGGAATTGTGCATGGGGTTGCTCAATTCGGGTATCGAAATCTGTTTTCGACAGGATCTCTCCTTTTGCGTTCACTTCCATGATCGTAGCCGGGTTTCCACACCACGCCAATAAATAATTACCGTTGGAAAGTACACGGGCTGTCTGCATCTCACACCCTTCCGGAGCGGAGATATTCCAGACCTCCTCATGATCCCGGGTGATTAGCTTTGCCCCTTTCGAATAGGAAAAAAGGATATTCCGATCGGGAGTAACAGCTACGGAATTACATTCCCATCCTTTTTCCAAGGGATGCTCCCATTCAATTTCTTTCGTGTTCTTGTTTACGATGGCGATCTTATCCCAGCCGGAACCGCCTAATAAAAGATGATGCGACGCCTCATGACATGCGGAACATACGAGTAGCAGGCATGCGGATAATATAAAAGTATAGATTTTCATGGTATATAATAATGTACTAATTAGATAATATGCCAATTATAGCAGGATGGACACATGGGATCCACCCTGCAAAAAAAGATCATGTGTGTTGTATTCGCATTGGCATATTGACACATTTAGCGAAACGACACATTGGTTCATTCTTCTTTATTTCGCTAAGTCACGGAACAACTCATATCCCTGATCAGGCGTGATACCTTGATGCACGACCGCATGAACCGCCTGGATCATGGCGACAGGAGAAGTACTCTGGAATACATTACGTCCCATATCCACGCCGGCCGCACCGTCGTTAATCGCATTATAACATAATTCCAACGCCTCCTTCTCCGGTAATTTCTTACCACCGGCGATTACCACGGGAACCGGGCAAGCGGCGGCTACCTTCTCGAAGCCCTCACAATAGTAGGTCTTCACGATATTAGCGCCATTCTCCGCACAGATACGGGAAGCCAGACCGAAATAACGAGCGTCTCGAGCCATTTGCTTACCAACAGCGGTAACACCCATTACCGGGATATTGTAACGGCTAGCCTTATCGACCGCTTTATATAAGTTAGCCACAGTCTTAGCCTCATGCGCCTCGTCGCCGATAGCCAACATAACCGCCATGGCGGAGACGTTCATACGGATAGCGTCCTCTATATCGATCAATACATTATCGTTCAAATCCGTAAGGATAGACGTTCCTGCGTCCGAACGAAGACAAATCGGTTTCGTCGTATTCGCCGGAATCGTAGATTGCAGGATACCACGGGTACACATCAAGCAATCCGCATATTCAATCAAAGGAACGATATTCAAGTCGATACGCTCCAGACCGGAAGTCGGCCCCATGATGAAACCATGGTCAAAAGCAAGCATAACCGCCTTGCCTGTCTTCGGATTGAAGATACGGGATAAACGGTCTTTCATACCCCAAGGTAAGTTCTCGGCTCCCTTCACATGGAAACTCTGGTTCTCACAATTGATGCCTAAACCGAAGTCCGCACCTTCTCTTAAATCATCTAAATCTGCCATATTTATTATTCGTTATATTATTATATTTTATAGAGACGGGGCACGCCCCGTCTCACGCTGTGTATTATTTTATAGCGCCTCAGCAAAAGAAGCGAACATACAGCTCCAAGAAGTAGCCCCGCTATCAGCGAAACCAATCGAACGCTCGCCATAGTTACGGGCACGGCCAAAGTTAGCTTTCATCGGTACCGTAGCCTCCGCTCCCTCAAGCGCCGCTTTAGCGCCAGCATTCAAGACTTCCTTGATATCATCCGACGTACAAGCCTGCATAGCCTCCACCGCCGGGATCAAGGCATCCATCATCGTCTTGTCGCCTCGTTTCGCTTGGGTTTGTTGTTGCACATTCGCCAAGCCACCGGCGAACATAGCTTTCACGCCTGCGGCATCCAACTCGGTTCCCTCTGCATGATCGCTCATACCCAAGAAGAAAGCGCCGAGCAAGGTACTTGTCGATCCGCTCACTTCCATCATCACGTCCATACCCATATCACCAAGCATTTGCTTGAACTCCGTTCCAGACTGAGCGCTTTTATTCACGGCAGTCATAGCGGCAACGATAGCGGTACCATGATCTCCATCCCCGATTACGGCATCCAATTTAGAAAATTCCTCCTCACGTGCCTTGATCTGTTTCAGCGCATTGTCTAACATGGCCTTGAAGGCCTCGATAGTAAGTTGTTTCATGTATATTATTTATTTACCTAGGGTTGTCCAATAAGGTGCGTCCGCACGTTTGTTATTCAAATAATCGATATGGTCCTCATCCAAGATCGCCATGATCATCTGGAATCCAGCTTGCTCCTGTACGGTCAAGATCTCTTGGATACGGCTTACCACCACCTGCAAGCCACGAGCCTCTAATTCCTTATAAGCCTTGCGGAAGATGATATTCAATTCCATATGGGTAGTAGCGCCTACGCCGTTAATGATCAACAACATCTTATCACCGGCTTTTGGCTGTAACTGCTGGCAAAGTAGGTCTACCATCTCCGCTGCCGTATCATCGGCGGATACCAACGGTTTCTGTCCACCACCACCTTCGCCATGCTGGCCCATACCGATCTCCATGATTCCATCGGGAAGATTCGTGATCGTACCTCCGTTCTGGGGATGCGTACAAGAACGCATAGCGACAGCCAAGGTAGCCACGTTCTTATTATAGCGTTCACCTATCTCAATCAACTCGTCTAAAGACTTCCCTTCCTCGGCGGCGGCACCTAATATCTTATACAAAGGAACACAACCGGCCAAGCCACGGCGATCATCTACATTCGCCCCGATACCTGCGCTGATATCATCATGCGTAAGTAATTTCTTCACCTTGATACCCTTACGAGCAGCCAACTGGCAAGCCATATTAGCGCTCATCACGTCGCCGGAATGGTTCAATACGACCAGCAAGATCCCGGCCTCACGATCCATCAATTGCAGTGCCTGAAACAAACGTTGGGCACCCGGAGCGGCGAATACGTCACCCACGACGGAGCAATCCAACATGCCCTCTCCTACGAAACCGCTCAAGGCAGGCTCATGACCGGAACCGCCTAAGGTAACGATCGCTACCTTATCATTGCCTTTCGGGTTAGCACGTACGACGATATTCTCAGCCGCCAACTTTACTTGATTCGGATACGCTAACGCATAACCTTCCAATAACTCAGCCGTAATATTCTCAGGATCATTTATGAATTTTGTCTTGATGTCTGACATGGTATTATCCTCCTTTAGATTTATGAATTTTGATTTACGAATTATTTTAGTTCCATGATCTCGATAGCGATACCTTCTTCCTCGATGAAAGCGATCGTCAAGTGCTCGTCGCAAACAGCCGGGCCGAAGATTACCTTCTTACCTTCCAACTCTTTTTCCAAACAAGGAACCGTATAAGCGATATGGCCATTGGTCTGTACCAACTCCGGTAGGCAGCTGCCTTTCTCGAATTTCAAGAACTCGATCCGGTTCGGACTCTTGCTGTAATCCGTCAACCATACACTCAGGCCTTCGTTATAAACCGCCCCTTCTTTACTTTCTGTAGTGACAATTCCTACGTGATTAAATGTTCTCATGATCTATTCAATTTATAGTTAGACAATTATATTATTAAAATTCGTTCTCTTCCGATAGGATATAAAGCCAGCCCCCAATACTAGGATGATCGACAGATAAAGATAAATAAATATCCCGTTCACGTTGTCATTCTGGCCATAAGAGTGCATGCCACTCAAGAAATAATTCACGCCGAAGAAGGTCATCAACACCGAATAGAAGGCCAAGATAGACGTAAAATTAAACAACCACAGGTTATTGCATTTCGGTATCAAGCGGAGATGCGTCACGATCGCATATATCACCATCGTAATCAACGCCCACGTCTCCTTCGGGTCCCAGCCCCAATAACGTCCCCACGACTCATTCGCCCAGACCGCTCCCAAGAAAGTACCGATCGTCATCAGGGCCAATCCGATCCAAAGTGACATCTCGTTCACGATACTCAATTCTCGTACCCGTTCTTTGAGCATCACGCTGTTCTTCTCCCCGCTTACGCTCATCATCACCAGATTCGTCAAGCCGATCAGACAGCTAATACCGAAGAAACCATAAGCTCCCACGATAACCGCCACATGGAACATCAACCATGGGGATTTCAAGACCGGAACCAGCGGATTGATCTGCGGGTCCATCCAACTCAAGCCGGACACGAACAAGATGATCCCCCCGAATAAAGTAGCCAACGCAAACGTAAGCGTACTCTTGCGTACGAACAACAACCCGGCGAACACCGTAGCCCAAGCCACATAAACCATCGTCTCGTACGAATTGCTCCAAGGGGCGTAACCTGCGATATACCACCGCATTCCCATCCCATACATATGGAAAACGAATACGGCCAAAATGCCCAGACTCAATAACCAAGTCGTATAGGTAACCCATTTTTCCTTCTTGAATAAGGCCACGAAAGCGAAGACCAGCAACAAGCCTCCCAAAATCAAGTACCCTTTCTTACATTGCCGGAATACATCCATTTGATTATATTTAATCTCGGCCTGTATTTTCTCAGGGCGAATGTCTACCGTCTTATTCTTGGCTTGCTGATACGTATGGATCATTCCGATTACCTCGTCCGCTTTCTCCCAATCACCACTCTTCAATCCTTCCTGTACCTCCGATAAATACCAGCCCATAATGTGGGTAACGAACATGGAGTCCTTTCCGGAAAACGCCGATAAATCATCGCCCGGCGCATACCATTTGTGATCCGGGTCGTCCTCTTTCGGGAAAAGGTTTAACATCTGGTAATTGATCAATTGATGGAAGATATTTACCTGCTCATCCAGCTTGATCAAGTCTTTATCGAAGCGGGTACGCTCCGCTGGCATTTTATTGTAGGCCTCTTCCAGCTTCTCTTGCAATTTATAGCGTCCGTTACTATCGAATACCTCTATATAGGCGCAATCCTTATCCGTAAGGTCGTAATAATTAGCCAGCTCATTATTAGACAAGGCGATAAACGGCACCCGGACCCACATATCCGGCATAGCCAAGACACTCAACAAGAACTGATCAGAGTTCAAGGAACCGAACTGATCCGATTTATGCAACTTTCGCAGTACCTCGGAAGAAAATGTATTGATCGGCAACATACGTCCGCTTACCGATTGGATCGGCAACGCACCGAACTTAGCGGCATGTTCCGGACTTATCGCATATTTCTGTATGGCCTCCTTCATCTCGGGAGCGGCCGCACCTTGCGCCCGCAAGCCCCCTACGGAAAGAAGAATCGCTACTAACAGGGTCGTTTTACGAGCGCCCGATCTTAAATCTTTCAACTGTCGGCTTAATTTCATGAAACGGGAGTTTTTACCTACCAAGCAAAGTATAAAGCCGATCACTAAAATCACGTAGCCGGTATACGTAATATTCCTTCCGGCCACATCTCGGTTCACGGAAAGTACCGTTCCTTGCTCATCCGGGTCATAGGAGGCTTGGAAGAAGCGATAGCCTTTCACGTCTAATACATTATTCATATATACCCGGGCATGGCGAGTCTGTCCATCTACATGTACCAGCAACTCACTCTCATAAGCAGAGGGACTGGCAGAGCCGGGATAGCGGGTTAAGGTAAATTTCACGAGTTCTACGCTAAAAGGAAGCGTATGATAGAGAGTCTGGTCCGAGGTACGGATCATGATACGATCGCTAGCCTCTCCCTCACGCAGGTGAAGGATTCCTTCCTCGCCGAAAAGGTGGGAAATAAGGGCACCCAGAAGGATGACAATAAAGGCGGCATGGGTGACCATCAATCCCCATCTACGCCGCTTAAGTAACTGGTGCTTGATAACGATAGCCACGAAATTGGCTACCAATAAGAATTGGAGTAAGAAAAATACAGGAGAATAGTAAATCATCGCTTTAGCGGCGGCAGTACCATGATACTTCTCTATAAAAGTAGCGATAGCCAAGCCAAAGGCGTAGATCAATAGTAGGACGATAGTCGTCACAGAAGAAGAGATAAATCTTTCTAGAGTTTTCATTTGCTCATTTATTAATAACACTGATGCGACAAATGTACGCAGATTAATCATTTTTGAAAGAATCGGCGATTAATTTGCCGCATCCATGTTATCTATCTATAAATAGACCTTGTCTATTAATCCTCAATAATTACCCGGAAGCCTACGTTGAATACACGTTGGTACGGATAATATCCTTTACGGGTATAAGCCGTCGAGAATTTCGGTCGCTCGATATAAGAACCGCCACGAACCACCTTATACTCGGAAACCTCTTTCGATTTCTCGTTGTAAGGATAAGGCAAGTAATCTGAACGAGTCCATTCCGCCACGTTACCGTGCATGCAATACAAACCGAACGGATTCGCTTCATATTGCTTACCACCCACCTGAACCAAATTGCCATCATCCACGCCTTCCTCTTTCGGTAAGTAAGTATAGTACTTGTACCAATAAGAAGTCTTAGGCATCGGTTGCGGGTCTATACCGCTTACGGCAAGCAGAAGCGTGGTTACGTCGGCTAGGTTATCCTTTTTGCCGAAGTCCGCATTCATATCGCCATACCAGAAATCTTGATCGCTGCCGGCACGACAAGCCCATTCCCATTGCGCCTCGGTCGGAAGCGTGATGTTCAAGCCTGTTTTCTCACTCAGCTTCTTACAATAATCCATCGCGTCATTGTAACTTACACGGATTACCGGTTGCTCTGGCTTATTAGCGGGATATCCTTGAACCACGTGATCCTTCCATTGCTGATCCACGAAACGGCTGTCGTGATCCGGGAAAATCACGTTGAATTGCTGATTCGTAACCTCCAACTCACCCATCCAGAAAGCTTTGTCAATCTTCACTTTCGCCGTCGGACGAGTATCGGATTGCCCACGATAGCTACCCATCACGAATTGTCCGGCCGGAATGCGAACAAATGTCATCTTGATACCCGGAGCCAACTCAATCTCCTTACGGGTTTCCTTCTCGTCGGCCAACATAGCCTTGATCCGGTCCGCATCGAATGGCCAACCTTTCACCTTCAACTCTTTTTCCTTGACAGGAGCCAATTTCTCCGGCATCTCCGGTTTGATCTCACCTTTACCCTTCAAGTAAGCGGCATAATCGGAGATCTCTTTCTTCCAATCCACGCCTGCGCCATTCGCATACTTATCCGTCAACTCTTTACGACGCTTGATCTGGTCGAAGCCTTGATACGGGATGATATCCTTCGAAAGCACATTCGCATTGAAATAACCCTTATCCGGAGCGTTGTAATCAATCCAGTTATAAAGGGTTTTCCACTCTTTATCCGTCAGTTGCACGTTAAAGTGCCCTTTCTTCAACATACGAACCAGTTCACTCGTGTTCGGATGATATTCATACGGTTGAAGAACCACCATATCACCCTCGCCACCTTGACGGTGTACATACGGATGCAGATTCAAGTAAGAAGTGCCATAACCTAATTTATCCTTCTTGCCCCCACGCAAGTCGAAAGCCTTGCCCTCACCATTATGGCAAGCGATACAAGCGCGATCCAAGATCGGTTGGATCTCCAGATCGAACGTGAACGAACGGGTCCCCCCTTCCGGCGGAGTCAACGCATGCGGGGCTTTCTGCGAAGCCATCACACGTTTCGGGATAGGAATCTGGTTCTGGTCCTCATGGCAACCGATACAAGATACCACCTCGCCCGGCTGACCGGTCAACCAGCTACGCATCCACTGGATAGCCACTCCGTCTTTGTCTAACGGCTGGATAGAGATCGGCGTATTCGCCGGGATCTTGAAGATAGCGGAGCCATCCTCTTCTACCGGAACCGTACCCAACATACGCTTGATGTCCCAACCGGACTGGATTCCATGCCAGTTATGATCGGAGGTAGTCTTCACGTAAGCATACTCATAAGCGTGCAGACGAAGAGACTTAACCGTACCCCGGGGAATGCCTCTCAAACCCTCTCCCTCGTAAATATCCTGAATAAAGACCGTAGCCTCTTTGTCATTCAATTTCACACGGTCCGGAATAGCCGGAGGAGTCTGTGTCTTACGTACGGCAACCGGACTGATATAGCCCTCACCCTCTACCTTACGCAAACAAGTCACGTTATCGAATACGTCCACCAAATAGATACCCCATAAATCCTGTGGATCTAATTTAGCGGCCACCAAGAAATATTTATCATTCAGCGGAGTCGGTTTGATAAACTGCGGCCATACGCCATTTACCAACTCATCCTTAATCTCCTCCACGATCGGCCGGTTACGATACGGGATCTCCTGTACCATACCAGCGGCGCCTTTACGGGCTTTCGCCGGATCGAACACGATCAAACGACCGGAACGGGCAATACCATGGTGACCGGAGATAATTCCCACGAAAGCGGAACCGTGGCCCGGCAACGGCTGAATATCGAACGTACTGTTCGGGAACATCGATCCGCTACCATACAGCGCTTTCTGCTCCGTACCATCCGGATTCATGTTCATCACGATACGGGAATAATAGTGCGTTAAGTCCGTGTACTCCCAACGAGTGTACATCACACGACCGTTATTCATCACTACCGGGTTCCAGTTTGCGTCTTGATCGAAAGTCAGACGGCGCAAGCTCTTCGTGTCCGGCGTATAAAGTACCATATTACCGACAGGGTCATCACCGCTTACACAAGGCACGCCTTGATAACCGATATTCGAGTTGGCGATGATACGTCCGTCTGGCAGGTAGGTTCCGTCGTAGAACTCCAGATCCGGCTCCTCATTATGAATCAATTGCTTGAAACCGGTACCATCCAATTTCACCTCGAATACGTTCCAACGCTTATCGGGCATCGTCTGGGTAAACATAGCACGATCGCCATCCCAATGCATCCGCAAGTCGGCGACAGAGGAACCGTTTTCCGGTTTATAGATCGACCGTACCTGTACATCCTCCCCGCGTAAATTACTCAACTCCACGATATCGGCGTCGAAGCCCATACGGCGGGCGGACTCTTGGTTACTCCAGTTATTACCCTGCGTACCCAAATCCGGAGCCATTGCCTTATGAGCGTTTACACCTAATTTAAAGCGGGCAGCCAAGACTTTATCACCATCCAAGAACGGGTTCGCCAGCAAGATCGTACGTTTATTCGCGATCGCTTTCTCGGCATTAACCAAAGCGGCCTCATCACCATTATAAATGCCATCGAAACCTTTCTTTACCTGCTGTTCCAACTCATCCAGAACCGGTTGATATTTAGTGGCGTCGAAGCCTTTCAACTTTTTCATATCGTTGAAAGCCAAACGAATCGCCTCCATATTCAACCAACTCAAGTCGCTCTGCAAATTACAGATACGTTGAGTTTTCTCATAAAGTTTCAAATACTCACGGATCTGAGTATCAATATCTTTTTCCGTCTCGATCTGCTTAACAGCGTTCTTTACATACGCAGCGTCTTTCAGACGAGAAGCCAAATTCAAGACAATATCACGCTCGGCGGAAGCGTCACTAGCGGTCAACCAGTTCTCCAACCCATCGATATTAGCGTTTAAGGCCCCCAATTCCTTCGGATAAGCGGCTAGCAAACGTGCGGCCTCCTCCTTCGGGAAAACATTCATGATACGGAAGAATACACTACCTACCGTCGACTGATCGGCCAAACCCACCTCAGCCTCGAAGCGTACATATTCCTTATTGATATTGTACACCATCACGCCATTGGCATGGCATAATACACTATGATCGTATTTCTTACCGCCGATCAACAAAGGATTCCCGTATAAATCCGTATTCTTGCGGATACTGCCCGAGCCAGAAACCCAATAATCAGGATCTAACTCATCCAACCAAACCGAACTACCGTCCGCCTTGATTAAACGGGCGTTCGCCCATGTACCCCAATCCCAATCCGTACCATCCGGTCCGGCAGCCGTAACAAGCACCAACTGATCCAGCCCCGTCAAATCGGCGGACATCGGGACAGCCTTCTGCTTCGCCTTGATCCAAGCCGACATGATCGGCATGTTCGCCTTCACCAAAGAGGCACGAAGCTCAGACTTTTGTTTTACTGAGGCGTCAATCCAGTTATCCACCTTCTTTTGCTTCGGACCTGCCGAAACAAGAAGAGAGGTCGACAACAAGAGTGATACCATTATATAGTATTTATTCATGTATTAAATTTAAATTTAGAAGGTTGTTTATTGAAACCCTAAGGATCACGATCGGCAACCCTTAGAATTACGAAGCATAACCCTAGAGGTTTTTATAAAGCGGCCTTCTGGTTCGTGAAACGTAAGCCAGCGTTGTCGTGATAGCATGCCCACTCATCTACGATAGCGCCTTCCGGACCTGCCATCATAAAGTGGAATGTCTCCAATTTCTTCAGACGTAATACGTCGCCGACCTTCTGAACCACGAAATTCTTGCTCTTGATCGGTCCGTGTCCAGCAGGGATAGCCGGGGCGTTCGGAGTCTCGTCACCTACCTCAGAGAAGTTGTATACCCAACCCTTCTCTACCATCCAAGACTCATGTTTAGCAGGGAAGTCAGTCTTTACGTGAGCGTGTTCCGGAATCATCTGGCCCGGCAACAAATAGATAGCGTGAGCGAAATACTTATACTCCGGATCGTTGATCCAGAAAATACCACCCATACCTACATTCTCGAAATCACCCAAACCAAAGTCTGTCACCCACATATCTTTCGCCATCAACTCCGTGAAAGGAACATCGTAGAAAGCAAACATATCTTTCATCGCTTCCATAGCGACATCTTGTTGAAACTTGCCGTCTTTATAAAAATCGGCGTTCGTGTACTTCTTTGAATAAGCCATTGTTCTATTTTTTTGATTGTTAGTATTACATGCGTTCGTGCATTCTTTGCGGCAAGTTCCTTCCGGACAATTACCCTCCCCGTTAGCGGCGCAACAAGTAGCGTCTGTTGTTGTCTTTCCCGTACATGCGACCATAGATGCCAACGCCAATCCCATAGCCGCCATTTTCATGTTCAAACCTTTTCTCATTTGTTTTTGTGTATATTTGTTAGTACTATCTGTTTCAACGTATCGCTATTCCCTCGATCTCGATCAATAACTCATCCCGGCAAACGTCGGCCCACATATAAGAGATCGGGATATTTAATCCGTAGGTATTCATCAAACGCTCAGCCTCCTCGTAGTCGGATTTATTCTTCAAGTAGACTCGTAACTTAACCAATTTAGCGTCAGCGATCAGTTCCGCTATATTTTCCATCGTGATCCGTAATTGACGTTCCAGCCCTACTCCCTTCAAGCTCTCCTCACCACGGATAGCGGCTGTACCGGAGATATAAATCAATTTACGATCCTGAAAAGACATACTCTTGGCACGCTCGAACTTAGGAGTCGTCTTCTTTTGTCGGGCAACTTCCAGTACTTGTTCCGAATACGCATGGGCAGCCACCTGCAACTTATTATCGATCGGCGTAGCGAAAGCATCCGGCGTAGTAAACACGGCGGCATCCACATCGATCAAGATACCTCCCAGATTCGCCCCGATACCCGTAGCGGCAGGATAACCATTCGTCCATTCCGTTTTACTATAAAAATCAGACCGGGCGTTATTAAACGCTTGATAATGCTGATCCTGACCGTCGAAAGCTGTTATACGCTCGATATAATTCCACTGACGGATAATGCTATTCAACGGAAAACCCTCCCGACGAAGCACATCCCCCAATAACCGGAAAGCTTCCACCGACTGAGGCTCTATACCAAAATGGAGTACATCCCCTTGAAAACCGCCGGCAAAAAGGAAACGTCCCGAGGCATTCTCCAACAAGACATAAGGAACACCTTGATAATGACGGAAAGTAATCCGATCCTGCGCATCGGGCACATAGCTATGTACCTCCATCAGCAAAGGAGCGTTCAGCGGCGGTTGGGAGACATAGCTCAAAGCCGGTTCGCAATCCCCATAATACCGACGGATTTTCTCCCGCAGCAAAACCCGGCGTGCCACGTATTCCTCATTCGTACCCGGAGTACCGAAAAAGGCCAGTCTCATGATCACCTCGTTTTGAGGTAATTGAGACAATAGATCGTCCACCATAACCGCGAACTCAGCCGGCTCAGTGTTTAATATCGTATAATGTATTTTCTCACAATAATTCATATCCTTTTATTTTACAGGGAGTTTACATATTCCGTTAATGCCTCGACATCTTTCTTGGAGACCTTTTTATCGATACCATGCTTATGGACCTCGAACACCTCTTCCATGGTAGCCGCACGCCCATCAAACAGATAAGGAGCCGTACGCCAAACCTCAATCAAAGTAGGAGTGTCCCACCCTTTCTCAAATTCGATATCCTCGCCGATACGGTGCATCTTCATATCCGTATAATAAGGACCGCTATGACACTCGCCACATTTCAGTTTCTCAAACACCTTTCTTCCCTCTTTCGCCTTATCCGATAATTCCCCATTTACTAAATACGGACTAGGCACCGGACGCAAGGATTTCATATAAGCGTCCACACATTTCGCCATTTCCTCTTCTGGCTCAAAAAACTGGATGAACTTAAAACCGGCACGTACCGCATATTCCGCACTCTCACGAACACCCGAGATCATGCTTGGGGGAGTCACATGCGAATACAACATGCTCTTACAATTCTTCGAGTTACCAACTCCATCATTCATCAAGTCCCAGTTCATCCCGTCCGTACGGGCATCCCCCGGATGGCAACCATTACAACTCTGCCAGCCTTGATAACAATGATTCGCATCGTTAAAATATTTCTCGCCCTTGTTCTCCGGCGTTTCCGTACGACCCGGATTCATGTCGGTAGCCGTTACCTCCAATGTATTTATATCGACGGTATTCAAGATATCGGCGAAATAAGTAGGGATTATCAACTTATCTCCCGAAAATATAAAATTTCGGGGACCGTTTCCTTGTAAGGGAACTCGCTCACGAAGTCCATACAAGAAATTCAAGTCGTAATCCAGACGGCTCTTATCCTTATAAGACTCAAACTTCGCCAACATCGCCGGATGATCGATCAAGCTTACCTCATGCGTACCGCTATGCGTGATAAAGATATGCTTGTCATCGCAAGCGATACTCCAGATACCGGCAGCGCCACGATCCGGCTCGTCCACCAATACCGCCCCAACGAATTCCTGCTTCGCCACATCGATCACGCTAAAAGCACTCGTGTTCATCCAACCTTGTTGAAGCTGGGAAGTAGGCACCGTGAATCGTCCCAAGTTATGAGACACGTATATATATTTCCCGTCCGGCGTGATGCACATCCCTCGTAAGGCATTGCTACCATTCGCCAATTGGATATCTTTCACTTTCGTAAACCCATCCATCTCGATTACCGATACGCAAGCGGCCACCACATCCACGTCCGCCCGTTGTGCGGGCAGGAAATTCGTAACAAACATATACTTGCCATCCTTGCTGAATACCGCCGATTTAGGCTCACGCAACACTTTCACGCTCCGGACTACCTTACGCATCACCGGATCTACCTCGACCACCGAATTATCGAACTGATTACATACATATATATGTTTCTTATCCGGCCCGAACATCGGATGGCAGGCTCCCGATCCCGTCGGTATGGCCGCTTCCACCCTACCCGATTCCAAGGAAAGAACTTGTAGGCGGCCGGTGTTCTCGAAGGTCGTCACATACACCTTATCCCCATCCGGAAGCAATCCGGTCGGGATCTCATCAAACGGAAACGAATGAAGCAAGCTCTTACCGTCCGCTGAAAAGATATCCAGATGTCTCGTTCCTTTCTGTGTCATTAATAGCTCCCCCTTTGCGTTCAATACGGCATCCGTAGTAAAGAAAGGTGGGTTGCCGGCTGAAGCGAGAGAAACGCAACAGCCGACAAGACAAGCCACCAATGAGTTTTTTATCAAGTATTTTCGTGTGTTCATGGTATATTTTGTATTCCTTATTTTCTAAATCCTAGTTCGTTCGAGATTACCCCGGCAACCTCCTTGATCGCCTTCACCGTATTTTTCACCACCTCTTTCGATAAGCGGTCTTTCGGGCCGGAGATCCAAATCGCTCCACAAGGATATCCCGTATAATTAAAGATCGGGGCGCCTACACAGATCACGCCGCTCAGCTCCTCCTCATTATCCATGGCATACCCCAGTTTGCCAACCCTTTCTAATTCCTCCAGATAGGCCTCACGAGAAGTGATCGTCCGGGAATTATACCGTGTAAACGTCATGTAGGACAGGTAACGATCTCGCACCGTCTTCGGCAAATAAGCCATAATCGCCTTTCCCGGAGCCGAACAATGCAACTCAAACGGCTTTCCCGGCGACAGGACGAAGCGGAACGTATGATGTCCTTGCGCTTGTTCGATAAAAATCCCTTTCTCATCTCCCAAGACACCAAAGCAAGCGGTCTCTTTCACTTGATCACGTAAATCACGCAAATGTGGCAAGACGGTCTCTAAAAGATTGTGTTCATTCAAGGATCTGAAACCAAGAGTCAATAATTTTCGGGAAAGTTTATAGCGTTTCGTGTCTTCACTAAAATTAAGATATTCCAGCCGCACCAATGTATTCAAAATACGGTAAGCCGTGGTCTGCGATATATCGAGCGCCGACTTAATATCTTGCAATGTTTCCCCCGCCGACCGCAAGGAAAGGTACTCAAGAACCGCAATGCCCTTCTCTAAATTAGGCACTTTATAGTTCTCATCCACTTTTTCCATATTTGGTAGCGTGTTTTCCATATTTGAAATTGCGTTTCAGATTTGAATCAAATATAGCAGTGATGAATTTAAACAAGATACGAAATATGTAAAAAGGTGTTAAGTATGTTGCAGAGCATAAATATCATAGAACAAAAAAGCCGGAATCTCTTCCGGCCTTCTTTAAACGCAATGAATCTACTATTTTTATTTCTTGCAATCGCAAGTTGAGTAGGCTACTAACATCCAAACCAACTTCTCCTGTTCTTTCAGATAATCGCTCATCAAAGCGACCGTAGCCTCATCGCCTGCCTCAGATGCCAAGGAAAGAAGTTTACGCTCCTCACCGATCAGATGACCGTATGTATCAAGAATATTCTTTAACGCCTCATCACCGCAAGATACGCCTGATACCTCTTTTACACGGGCTACTTTCAGGTACTCGCTGAACTTGTTCTCCGGCTCGCCTCCCAACATCAGGATACGTTCCGCCAACTCGTCAACCTTCTCGGCAGCGTTGTTGTACATATCCTCGAATTTACCATGAAGAACGAAGAAACCGTGTCCCTTAATATTCCAGTGGAAACCACGAAGGTTCGTATAGAATACTTGGTAGTCCGCCAATAATTGTTTCAAGCTTGCTACTACGTTACTTACCGCTGATGCGTCTAAATGAAGATAATCTAATGTTTTCATACTGCTATTTTTTAATTGTTATACTTTTCGTTTTTCTTATATTGCAAAGATATGGCAAATATAAACAACTGTCAAACAGATAATTCCTATACATATATAGATAGAATCTATATTTAAACGATCAGCAGGAAGACTTGCGATAGAACTTGGGTTTCTATTTACCCAATTTAAACTTATATCCTGCGGTAAGAGCCAAAGTATGGTAATTCGCCTCGATCGATCCTCCCTTATACTCTTTACCTAACGATACATCATAGCCAAAATTGATAAAGCATTGTTTTATTTCCACACCTACAGTGGCACTTATACCCCAATCAAAAGCACGAAGCCCTTCACAGGGATCATGGGTATAAAACTTAGCGGATTCTTCCGAAGCGACAGACCATCCCCCGAACATTCCTTTATCCAATACGCTTACGGCTATATAAGGGCCTACTCCAACATTTAAACGAATATCCTCAGCTAATTTGAATGAGAAATTAGCCATAATCGGTAATTGCAAGAAATTTCGTGTCACCTTATTTGAGTAATCATACGCATATCCATACGGATCATAAGTAGGTCCCGGCACTGCCCACCAATAACACCCATATCCATATCCGGGAAATTTGTCATTACTATATCCCCTTTGCGTATAATACAAACCTGACTTCAGAGAGAGAAATTCCGGCTTCAACTGATATTCCACTCCTACCCCAATCTTCCAACTCGGTTTCCAATCAACCATTGGACCCGCCTTCATCACTGTCATACCCGCTTCCGGAACTACCGACCACTGGGCTTGTACCGATATTACACCCAACATTAACACCATCGCAAATAATACAACTCTTTTCATATACTTTTTATTTTGATAAAATAATCGAACGACATATATGAATAAGACATGAAACAATAAAAAACCCCTATTGGCACCAACAGAAAAAGGCCGGAATCACTTCCGACCTTCTCCAAACGCAATGAATCACCTTTTTTACTTCTTGCAATCGCAAGTTGAATATGCTACTAACATCCAAACCAACTTCTCTTGTTCTTTCAGATAATCGCTCATCAAAGCGACCGTAGCCTCATCTCCCGCCCCGGATGCCAAGGAAAGAAGTTTACGTTCCTCATCGATCAAATGACCATACGTATCAAGAATATTCTTTAACGCCTCGTCACCACAGGATACGCCTGATACCTCTTTTACACGGGCTACTTTCAGGTACTCGCTGAACTTGTTCTCCGGCTCGCCTCCCAACATCAGGATACGTTCCGCCAACTCGTCAACCTTCTCGGCAGCGTTGTTGTACATATCCTCGAATTTACCATGAAGAACGAAGAAACCGTGTCCCTTAATATTCCAGTGGAAACCACGAAGGTTCGTATAGAATACTTGGTAGTCCGCCAATAATTGTTTCAAGCTTGCTACTACGTTACTTACCGCTGATGCGTCTAAGTGGATATAATCTAATGTTCTCATAATTGCTAC
>NZ_QTMG01000022.1:39912-95558 GCF_003635435.1 Parabacteroides sp. AF21-43
GTGGATATAATCTAATGTTCTCATAATTGCTACTTTTTAATTTGTTATACTTTTTGCTTTTCTTGTACCACAAAGATACGGCAAGTATAAGTAGCTGTCAAACAGATAATTTTTATATCAAGATAGAGGAAATTTATTAAACTATTCCATACAATAAGTATGCAAATGACATGAATACATAAATAATTGGATACTAACATTTTAAAAAGACGATTATCATTTTCGAAAAACACGTACGTGTTTTTTTGAAAAGTCGTACATGTTTTTCGGGAAACACGTACGACTTTTTACAGAATCATACGGCAAGGAACTAGAACATACAGAAAAATATACGATAAGTCTCCCTTTTTCAGGGGGCCCAAAAGCATTTCCCCCAAAATCCCCTACTCGAATTATCGCTGTGGTTTTAGAGAGCCGTAAAAGTTACTTGATAAAGAAAGAAACCGGACGAACACCTATAAAAACTTAAGCAAAAAGGTTACCTTCGCGGAAACAAGATTTCGCTTTGGAAGTACAAGAATTATTGAAACTATATGCCGCTCACCCGCAAGTGACGGCGCTGGACACCTTACTGAAAAACGATACGTCCCGCAATATATTCCTAAAGGGACTGAATGGCTCGGGTCCGGCAATGACGATCGCCTCTCTTTTTACGAAAGGAAGGGGGAGTTATGTGTGCGTGTTGAACGACCAAGAGGAAGCCGGCTATTTCTATCACGACTTGATGCAACTTACCGCCAGCAATGAGGTATACTTCTTCCCATCCGCTTACCGGAGGGCCATCAAGTACGGGCATGTCGATCCGGCGAACGAGATCCTGCGCACCGAGGTACTCAGCCGGTTGCAAGACCCGGACGCCTCTTTCGTGATCGTCACGTATCCGGACGCCTTGGCGGAACGAGTCGTGGCCCGGGAGGTATTGAAGGAGAATACCTTAAAGATCAGCGTGGGCGAGAAGCTGGATAATATGTTTGTCTCCGACGTGCTGGACGAGTATGGCTTCGAGCAGGTCGACTATGTATATGAGCCGGGGCAGTACGCCCTCCGTGGCAGTATCCTCGACGTTTTCTCTTTCTCCAACGAGTTTCCCTACCGTATCGACTTTTTCGGCGACGAGGTGGAGACCATCCGTACGTTCGACGTGGAGACGCAGCTCAGCAAGGAGAAACTGGACAGCATCTATATCGTACCGGAGATGAGCAAGAACGCCAAGGATAGTACTTCCTTGCTAGGCTCCCTTCCCCGGAACACCTGCATAGCGGCGAGAGATCTCGCATGGTGCAAGGAGCGCATCGGAAGCGTATGGAACGACGATCCGGTGGTAGCCGACGAGGAATCCTTCGCTGATATCGACCAGATGCGGAAGAAATTAGTCCGGGGCGAGGACTTCCTACGGGAGGTCTTGGATTTCCGTCGCATCCATTTCGGGGCACGGCCGATGGGAACGGCGGACGCTACCATCCATTTCTCTACGCAAACGCAGCCGATCTATCATAAGAATTTCGACCGGGTGAGCGAGTCGTTCCATAAATACCTCGACGAGGGCTATACATTATATATATTGAGCGATCAAGAGAAACAAGCCAACCGTATCCGGATGATTTTCGAGGATAGGGGCGACAATATCCCTTTCACCGCCGTAAACCGCACGATACACGAGGGATTCGCCGACGATACGCTACGCATCTGCTTTTTCACCGACCATCAATTGTTCGACCGCTTCCACAAGTTCAACTTGAAGAGCGATAAGGCACGAAGCGGAAAGATCACCCTTTCGCTCAAGGAGCTGAACCAGTTCTCGCAGGGGGATTATATCGTACATATCGACCATGGCGTAGGACAGTTCGGGGGATTGGTACGCACCGAGGTGAACGGTAAGATGCAAGAGGCCATCAAATTGATTTATCAGAATAACGATATTATATTCGTCAGCATCCATTCCCTGCATAAATTATCGAAATACAAGGGGAAAGAGAGCGGCGAGCCGCCTAAGTTGAGCAAGCTCGGCACAGGCGCATGGGAAAAGATGAAGGAACGTACCAAGGCGAAGGTGAAGGATATCGCCCGGGACTTGATCCTCCTCTATTCCAAACGCAAGCAAGAGACGGGTTTCGCCTACACGCCGGACAGCTTCATGCAGCATGAGCTGGAAGCCAGCTTCATCTATGAGGACACGCCGGACCAGATGAAGGCTACCGCCGAGGTCAAGGCGGATATGGAAAGTACCCGTCCGATGGACCGGTTGATTTGTGGAGACGTTGGTTTCGGAAAGACCGAGGTGGCTATCCGTGCGGCATTCAAGGCGGTATCGGACAATAAGCAGGTGGCCGTGTTGGTACCCACCACCGTACTGGCTTTCCAGCATTACCAGACGTTTTGTGAGCGCTTGAAGGATTTCCCTTGCAAGATCGATTATATCAGCCGGGCCCGTACGGCCGCACAAATCAAGGCTACCTTGAAAGAGCTGAAAGAGGGCGAGGTGAATATCTTGATCGGCACCCACCGGATCGTCGGCAAGGATGTACGTTTCAAGGATCTGGGCTTGCTTATCATCGACGAGGAGCAGAAGTTCGGGGTATCCGTCAAGGAGAAGCTTCGGCAGCTGAAGGTGAACGTGGACACCTTGACAATGACGGCCACCCCAATCCCCCGTACCCTACAGTTCTCCTTGATGGGGGCCCGGGATCTTTCCAGCATCACCACGCCACCGCCCAACCGTTATCCCGTGCAGACGGAGGTGGAGCGTTTCAACCCCGATATCATCCGGGAAGCGATCAATTTCGAGATGAGCCGGAACGGGCAGGTATTCTTCATCAACAACCGTATCCAGAACATTTACGAGATGGAAGCCTTGGTACGGCGGGAAGTCCCCGACGCACGGGTAGCCGTGGGGCACGGGCAGATGGAGCCGGAGAAGCTGGAAAAGATCATCCTCGATTTCGTGAATTATGAGTATGACGTATTGATAGCCACCAGTATCGTGGAGAGCGGCATCGACGTGCCTAACGCCAATACGATCATCATCAACAACGCCCAGCAATTCGGGCTTAGCGACCTCCATCAGCTACGCGGACGGGTGGGACGAAGCAATCGGAAAGCCTTCTGCTACCTCCTTTCCCCGCCCCTCACCTCGCTGACGCAGGAGGCACGGCGCAGGTTGCAAGCGATCGAGAACTTCTCCGAGCTGGGTAGCGGTATCCATATCGCCATGCAAGACCTCGATATCCGGGGGGCCGGCAATATGTTGGGGGCTGAGCAAAGCGGTTTCATAGCGGATCTGGGTTACGAGACGTACCAGAAGATCTTGGAGGAGGCGGTAGACGAGTTGAAAAGCGAGGAATTCGCCGATCTTTACGCCGATAACACCGAAGGGCACCGGGATACGGGCAGCGAGTACGTCCGGGAGACCTATATCGAGAGCGATCTGGAATTGATGTTCCCTCCCACCTACATCCCCAACGACTCGGAACGTATTTCCCTATACCGGGAGTTGGATAATATGGAGGAGGAACGTGACATCCTCGCCTTTACGGAGCGCCTGAAAGACCGCTTTGGCAAGATACCGAAGGAGGGCAAGGAGTTGATCCGGATCGTGCGCCTCCGCCGCATGGCCAAGAAACTGGGCATGGAGAAAGTGGTCCTGAAGAAAGGGCAGATGAGCCTCTTCTTGGTGAATAACCCGGACAGCCCGTATTACCAAAGCGAGGCGTTCGGCAAGCTGCTGGGCTTCATCCAAAAGCATCCCCGTGAATGCAACCTCCGGGAGCAGAATGGCAAGCGAAGCATCGTGATCAAGAACGTCCCTACGGTGGAAGCGGCATGCGGCTACCTGCAAGAGATGGAAAAAATAAACTCAACCAACTTTTGACACATCCTCTTACAAACACGAAAAGATATGGAAAAGAAAACGATTATAGACCTTTTTGAGAGTTCAGCCAAGCGATTCCCGAGTAATCCTTTTTTATGGGAGAAGACGGGCAAGCGATTCGAGCCAACCACTTACGCCGAGGTTCGCGACCTCGTCTATGAGGAAGGCGCGGGCCTCATATCGCTGGGTGTGCGAAAGGGGGATAATATGGCTTTACTGAGCGAAGGGCGCAACGCGTGGATCATCGGAGAACTGGCCATGTTCTACGCCGGGGCGACGAACGTGCCCCTATCCATCAAGCTGGAGGAGGCGAACGACCTCCTGTTCCGTCTCGTCCACGCCGACGTGAAATATATCATGGTATCGGGCCAGCAACTCAAGAAAATCCGGGCGATCAAGGATAAGCTCCCCGCCGTACGGAAGATCATCGTACTCGACGAGCAAGCGGAATACCAAGACCGTGAGATGCCGCTGTCCGAGATACGCCGGATGGGGAAGGTCTATCTGGGTATTCATCCGATAGAGGAGTTCTTGGCGATCGGGCAATCGCTGGGCAACGATGATTACGCCACCATCACCTATACCTCCGGCACGACCGCCGATCCGAAAGGCGTGATCCTCACCCACCGTAACTATACGGCGAACGTGGAGCAAGCGCTCACTTGCGTGGATATAGACGATACGTGGCGTACGTTGGTGATACTCCCGCTGGACCATTGCTTCGCCCACGTGGTAGGATTCTACATCTTCATGTCGAAGGGAGCCTCGGTAGCTACCGTGCAGGTAGGGCGTACCGGTATGGAGACCTTGAAGAATATCCCTATCAATATAAAGGAGTTCAAGCCGTACCTGATACTGAGCGTCCCCGCCTTGGCGAAGAACTTCAAGAAGAATATCGAGCAAGGTATCCGAGCGCGAGGCAAGAACGCCGTCCGCCTTTTCAACCTAGCCTTACGGATCGGTTATATCTATAACGGGGATAGCGACGAGGAGGAAGGAAAAGGTTTCCGCGTCCTCTTGAAGCCACTGGTCCGTTTGTTCGACAAGCTATTGTTCGCGAAAGTCCGTGAGAACTTCGGGGGCGAACTGAAGTTCTTTATCGGAGGGGGCGCCTTGCTGGATAAGGACTTGCAGAAGTTCTATTACGCCTTGGGAATCCCGATGTACCAAGGATACGGGCTGAGCGAGGCGACACCGATCATCTCGACCAACGGCCCCCGCCGCCATACCTTCGGCAGTAGCGGCGTATTGGTGCGGCCCCTCGACCTAAAGATCTGCGACATGGACGGCAACGTACTTCCTCCGGGGGAGAAAGGCGAGATCGTCATCCGGGGAGAGAACGTGATGGCCGGCTACTGGAAGAACCCGGCATCGACGGCCGATACCGTAAAGGAGGGTTGGCTGTACACCGGGGATATGGGATATATGCATGACGGGCTTCTTTATGTGTTGGGGCGTTTCAAGAGCCTGCTGATCGGAAGCGACGGGGAGAAATACAGTCCGGAGGGTATAGAGGAAGCCTTGGTAGAGCATTCCTCTTGCATCGACCAGCTGATCCTGTACAATAACCAGAGTCCGTACACGACCGCCCTGTTGGTCCCTAACAAAGAACGGTTGCGGAAACATCTGGCCCACCAGAATCTGGACCTCACGAGCGATCAAGGCCGGGAAGAGGCCATCCGTATCATCCAGCGCCAGATCGACCGTTTCCGCAAGGGAGGCGACCTGTCTAGTATGTTCCCGGATCGTTGGTTGCCGACCACCTTCGCCATCCTCCCCGAGCCTTTCACCGAGCAAAACGGCATGGTAAACAGCACCATGAAGATCGTCCGGGGCAAGGTAGAGAAAGCCTACGCCGCCCGTATCGCCCAGCTCTATACCCCCGAGGGGAAGAACCCGCTGAACAAGTGGAACAAGGAGGCGTTGTAGAGACGCGGCGTGCTCGCCTACTCCATGCACCCCCGAGAAGGCTCCCTAAGCACGAAGCAGTATTACAACCCGGAATATTATCCGTTCTTGGTTCCTACGTTAGATGACAATGGCAAGCAGATCGGGGATCTGGTACAGCCCGAGGGCGGCACACGTATCATCGTGATCAAGAAGAAATGATTTATCGGCGAGGCCCGGCCACCAAGGTTGGGCCTCGCATTTTTTACAGATTTGACCTCGCGCCCGATATAAGTCCCATTTCAAATTTGAAATTCCACCTCGCACCCGATGTAAGCCCAGTCTCAAACTTGAAATTCCGTTTCACACCCAATGTAAGCCCCATTTCAAATTTGAAATTCCACCTCGCGTCCAATGCAAGCCCAGTTTCAAAATTGAAATTCCGTTTCGCACCCAATGTAGGCCCCATTTCAAAATTGAAATTCCATTTCATGCCCGATGTAAGCCCGAATATATGAAAAATGCGATAGGTTTTGGTGGCTGGATCCCAAAATTATCATACCTTTAGCACTGTAAAACGGATCTAGCGATCCTCCTAAAATTTTCAGATATGGAAAAAATAACCAAGGTGAATATTATTTATTTACAGAGATTGAACAACGCCGAGTACCGAACCTTCATGGCCCGCTACGGGAACCTGCTCGCGGGTGGCGGAGGCGACTCGGAATCTCCCGACGAGATCAGCTTCGACCCGAACGACCCGCTGGGCATCCCCCAAGAACTTCGTACGGCCTTCGCCACCGATTTCGCCCTGTTGACCGACGCCGTGAACCAATCCTCGGCCAGCGAGGAGACTGCACAGATGTCCGCCCTCGACAAGGAGAGGGATGATCTCTTGATCTTCATTACTTCCACTATTACCCAAATGACGAAAAGCCCGCTGGCGGCGCAACGCACGGCGGCCGAGAAGCTATACCTTCCCGTGAAGCCCTACATCGGCGCCGCACGCCTCGCCAACTTGCAGGAGACGGCCGCCATCGAGGGCTTGCTAGTAGACCTCGACAAGGCCGGGATGCCCGAGGCGCTGACGGCGATCAACCTCACCGAAGTAGTAGCAGCGCTGAAAGAGAAGAACAAGCAATACGCCACGCTCACCGAGCAACGCGCCAACGCCAAGGCGGACGACCCCGTAGAGAGCGCCAAGAAAATCCGCCTACGCATGGACGAGGAATACGACGAGATGTCCACCTACGCCTTCGCGCAAAGCGTGGTGAAGCCCACTCAAGAGACCGCCGCCTTCATCAACCGCCTCAATGCGCTGGTCGACGAGACGAACGCCCTCTACAACCAACGCATAGCGCAGGCGAGGGCCGCAGCCGCCAAGAAACAAGAAGGCGACAAGCCCGCTACCGACAGCGACTCGCCATCAGAGATATAAAATAATGAAGATCTTTTTCGTTAAATAATGAAGCTCGCATTTTCTACCGCCGGGTTTCCCATCGAGCGGTGGGAAACCCGGTGATTAATGATTATTAATAGCCTCTCCCCCCTCCCTCCCACGAAAAAAACATACCTTTGCCAACAGTATTATCCGTGAAGGAATAACGAGACATTTACATGATAAGATCTATTCGCTATATCACTTTGCTAGTCCTGTTACAATTCGTGACCGGCATTTCCGTCCTATACGCCCAGAGCATAACTTCCGCGTCCGGAATCGTGAGAGACTCCGTAAGCGGGGAACCCCTATCCTACGTATCCGTCATGTTCGAGAACTCGACGATCGGGGCGATGACCGACGATGACGGGGCTTTCAGCCTCCAGAATGACAAAGGGCTTACCCGGCTGGTCGTATCCTCGCTTGGATATGACAATAAGGTCGTAAACCTAAAGGCGGGGCAAAAGAACAACGCCCTCAACGTGCTCCTCCGGCCTACCTCGTTCGAGATTGCCGAGGTAGTCGTCAAGCCTAAACGTGAGAAATATTCCCGCAAGGACAACCCCGCCGTGGAACTGATCAAGAAAGTCATAGAGCATAAGAACGACAACCGCATCGAGGCGAAGGACGAGTACCAAAGCGAGGTGTACGAGAAGCTCAGCATGTCGCTGGACGACTTCAACCCCAATCTCGAGAAGAATAAGTTCCTGAAGAAATTCAAGTTCATCAAGAACTATCTGGATACCTCGGAGTTCAACGGGAAACCGATCCTGACGATCTCCGTCCGTGAGACGATCTCCGACCAATACTACCGCAAACATCCCAAGGCGGAGAAGACGATCACCAAGGCCAAGCGCCAGCAGGGTATCGACAAGACCTTGGACGATGGAGGCGCCATCACCGCCAACCTTGAGGAGATATTCAAGGGCGTCAATATCTTCGACAACAATATCAATATCTTGTTGAACCGTTTCGTGAGCCCGCTGTCTTCCACGCTGGCCGTCTCCTATTACAAATATTATATCATGGATACGGTGGACGTTGCCGGAGATAAATGTGTGGATCTCGCCTTCGTGCCCGTAAACAGCCAGAGCTATGGTTTCACGGGCCGCTTGTACATCACGCTGGACGGTAATTACGCCGTCAAGAAATTCCTCTTGAACACCCCGGCGAACATCAACCTCAACTGGGTGGACAAGCTCCGGATCGAGCAAGAGTTCAAGCGGATGCCGGATAGCACTTGGGTGCTCGCCAATGAGAATACTTACGTTAATTTCTATATCGTAAAAGGGGCGCAACAGCTCTACGCCCACCAGCTAAGGAATTTCGATAAGTATCAGTTCGACGTGCAGAACGCCGACTCGATCTTCGGCCTTCTCGGCCCGATCCATGAGTTGCCCGAAGCCACCGCCCAGACCGACACCTTCTGGATACACAACCGCCATGTCCCCTTGAAAGAGAAAGAGAGCGCCTTGGACGACTTGCTGGCGCAACTTCGCAAGGTACCGGCTTTCAACGTGATCATCAAGACCGCCGAGATATTGATCACCGGTTATATCCCGACCACGGCGGACAAGGATAAGAGCAAGTTCGATTTCGGACCGATGAATACCACGTTCAGCGCCAACCATCTGGAGGGCTTCCGCATGCGTGTGGGAGGTATGACGACGGCAAACCTCAACCCGCACTGGTTCGGTAGCGGTTATCTGGCCTATGGCGTAAACGACCGTAAGCTAAAGTATAACGCCAAGCTGACGTATAGCGTGAACAAGAAGAAATATCACGAGGGAGAAAGCCCGGTGAACAATATCTCTGCGATCCAAGAGTACGACGTATATACGCCTGGTCAGGACTTCCTCTTCACCAGCAAGGATAATATGTTCGTGGCATGGAAGGTGGGCGAGCCCGTCACCATGATGCAATACATCCGCAAGACCATGCTCCAGTACCAGAAGGAATGGCTGAATGGCCTGACCCTTACCACTTGGGCGCGGAACGAGAACAACGAGGCGGCCGGAACGCTCCGCTACGACCGTTACAACGCCGACGGGACATTGACGAACCTAAAGAGTTTCACCAACACGGAGCTAGGGACCCAGCTTCGTTTCGCCCCGGGCGAGCGTGCCTATAACGGACGAGAGGGTAAGAACTCGCTTTTCAACCTCTCGAAAGACGCTCCCGTATTCAAGCTATCCCATCAGATGGGATTGAAGAACGTGTTGGGGGGCGACTTCAACTACAACCATACGGAGATCAGCGCCGAGAAACGGATCTGGCTCTCTTCCTTCGGACATATCGACGCCTTGGTGACGGCGGGCAAGGTATGGGACAAGGTTCCTTTCCCCTTGCTCATCATGCCGAATACCAACCAGTCCATCACGATCCAGCCGCAAGCCTTCAACATGATGCGTGCGCTGGAGTTCGTAAGCGACCAGTATGTTTCGTTCTACTTCACGTATTATATGAAGGGATGGATCTTAAACCGTATTCCCGGCGTGAAGTGGCTACGTTTGCGTGAGGTGATATCGTTCAGCGGTTTCTACGGAGGACTGACTGATAAGAACAACCCTGCCTTGGACCCGACGGGACTATACCGCTTCCCCGAGGGAACCTCGCCGATGGGCCGTACGCCTTACCTAGAGGCCAGCGTAGGTCTGGAGAACATCTTCAAGATATTACGGATCGATTATTACCGCCGGTTGACGTATCTGGACCAACCGAATATCAAGAAGGGGGGCGTGCGTATAGCGCTGCGGTTCTCCTTCTAAGAGTTGACAGTTGAGAATTGACAGTTGACAGTTAAATGTAGGAGAGATAAGAAAATGGGGGAGTTGGAACGCAGACCGAACGCATGGGCGTTGACGCCGCTGGTGGTATTCTTATTGACTTATTTGGTGGTGTCTATCGTGGCGGGGGATTTCTATAAGATGCCGATAACGGTAGCCTTCGTCATCTCCTCGATCGTAGCGATAGCGATCTCCAAGGGAGGCAAATTAAGCAACCGTATCGAGCAGTTCTGCCGGGGGGCGGCCAACAGCAATATCATGCTGATGGTATTGATCTTCATCCTCGCCGGGGCCTTCGCCCAGACTGCCAAGGCGATGGGTGCCGTAGACGCTACCGTGAATCTGGCGATGTCCATCCTGCCCGGTAACCTGTTGGCGGCCGGAATCTTCCTAGCCGCTTGCTTCATATCCATCTCGGTAGGTACGTCGGTGGGCACGATCGTGGCCTTGGCCCCGGTAGCCGTCGGTATAGCGGACAAGACGGGGATGCCGGACGCCCTTATGCTGGGTGTCGTGGTAAGCGGCGCCATGTTCGGCGATAACCTGTCGTTCATATCCGATACGACCATCGTAGCTACCCGCACGCAGGGTTGCCAGATGTCCGATAAGTTCAAGGTGAATATCCGTATCGCCCTCCCGATAGCGATCCTGACCGGATTGATATACGTGCTGGTGGGAAGCGGCGTGGAGAACGCTTACGCCCCGGCCCCGATCGAATGGGTCAAGGTGATCCCTTATCTGGTGGTATTGGTAACCGCCGTTTGCGGGATCAATGTCATGTTGGTGTTATTCATCGGGATCGTCCTGTCCGGTATAGTAGGTCTGTGGACCGGTAGCTTCGATATCTGGGGCTGGAACGCCTCCATGGGACTAGGTATCACGAATATGGGCGAGCTGATTATCGTGACGCTTCTGGCAGGAGGCATGTTGGAGATGATCCGTTATAACGGGGGTATCGACTGGATCATCCGCAAGCTTACCTCCCGCATCCATTCCTCCAAGGGGGCCGAGATGAGCATAGCGGCCTTGGTAAGTTTCGCCAACCTCTGCACGGCCAACAATACGATCGCCCTCATCATGGCCGGCCCGATCGCCAAAGATATAGCGGACCGGTTCAAGATAGATCCCCGCCGCAGCGCCAGCCTATTGGATATCTTCTCTTGCTTCGTACAGGGAATCATCCCCTACGGCGCCCAGATGTTGATGGCCGCCGGACTCGGGCATGTCTCCCCTATCGAGATCATGCAATATCTTTACTACCCGTATCTATTGGGAGCAGGCGCCTTATTGGCGATCTTATTCAATTATCCGAGGAAATATACACTCGTATAGACTGCCCGTCCTTACGAAAAAACACAATAGTATTCAAAGCAAAAAGACTATTGTGTCCGGGATTGAATACTATTGTGTTCGCTGATGAATACTACTGTGTTCAGGTGGGAACACGGTAGTGTTTGGGAGCGATGGGAATACCGCTGTCGGATTAGCCGAACAAATCCAGCGTAAGCTGTTTCTTCGCGGCTTCCAGTTTACGAAGATGCCGCTTGCCTTGAGGGGTGACGATCTCCATCTTATCGAAACGGGTACGTATCACCGTAGTCACGGTATAGCTCACGTTGACCACCTCTCCTAGCTCCGACAGACGGCGGGCGATCTCCAAGACGCAATCGATGCACATACCGCTCGTGAACGAGATCTTGTCCTCGAACATCTGTTTCTTGAAATCCTCATCTTGCATATAGAAATCGATCGTCTCGCCTCCCTTGTTGTAGATACCTTTCCACCGATACTTACTGTCTTTCAGTACCGGCGAGATGATCTCTATCGTGGCCTTATTATCCTTGACCGTAGGCAGATCGTCGCTACGCAAGATAAAATAATCGAACTGGTCCCGTTTCACCTCCAGCGAACCGGAACGGTTGCGATCCTTCTCGTTCAACTCACGTACCGAGATTTTCGTCACCTTCGGATACCCTTTCAAAGCCTCGTAGAAATTAGACTTACACTTACAGAAACGGGGCGAGGCGTTCAACAGGTCGATCAAGCGGTGTGAAGGCGTAGCCCCCGGAGTCTTCAGCCGTAGTTCACGGCGTAACTTGGACAGCTCATGCTGCATCTCCTCCTCGTCCGCCGGCGTACGATCCATCAGCGGTTGTCCACCTACCGACAAGGAAGGACGGGTCAATATCTGCATCACCAAGTTCAACACGATAGAGATAGAGCGGCTACTCTCCCCAGCCACGCCCAGCTTCTCACGGAAACCACCCTCCTTATCGTAAGGCTCGTTGTAAACCGTCAGCTTCACGTCCAGCATATCCGCCAAGGAACGTATCAGCGTAAGAATCTCCTTCTCACACCGGTGCTTGGTCATGGCATCCATATAATTGGATTTATTATTAAAGGAATAACGTATCTCCAGCTTATTCGCGAATTTTAGAATAGAGTCACTCATTTGTTTCTAGTTTTTCGGTTCTTCTTTCGGTTTACGATCAAAAAACGGGTTCTTCGACGAGGCGCTGACCGGTATCGCCATCACGCATTTACAGTCTCCCAACAGCCCCAGTCGTTGGGCCGCCAAGCCGGCGCTGAACATGACACGAGTATCCACACGCAGGTCCGCCGCCGTAGCGCAAGCCGAGCCGATAGCGATACCCAGATCGACGGAATTAATAGCGCACGGAACCAAGTCCGGCTTCTCCACGCAGGTATCGAAACCACAATGGGCGCAGTTCAAGCCTTGTACTTTCTGGGAGGTACCGATAATCACCACGGCATCGGCACTCTTTATATTCTCGGCGTCACGGAGCAGGAACTTGAATCCGGTCTCGGCCGCTATCTGGATCATCTCATCGGACAAGCGCAAGATATCCCCATCCGTCACCATCGCTATCTCTATGATATCAATACCCTTGCCTTTAGGAGCCGTGCGAGCGGCTGTCATCATACGGCGTGCGGCCTGTAACACAAGCTCATGCCTGATTTCTCTTTCGTTCTGTATCATATCCTTCTAAATTCAGTGAAACAAAATTAAGCAAAATATACGAAACCAAGGCAAACATATGAGGATAGAATTCATAATTCAAGATTAGTCATTCGGTCCGTGGCCTTAAAGGGATAAGCCGGGTATTCATAAATACTGAAGCGAGGCTCCGTCTCTCCCTCGCAATAATTCCAGATCGTACGGTACTCATTGACATCCTCGCCCATCTCCTTCAATTGCCTAAGGTAAGCGGCCACGGATTTATTCTCCACGATATAAACCTCACCCATTTGATCGATAATCGGGCTATGCCGACGGCTCCCGTCGTGATCGAACTTAAGAATCCGCTTTCCCTCGGAAGTCAGGCCTATGGTATGGAAAGTCATGCTCTTACCAATAGCGGGCAAGTTCAATACATTACGATCCGTACCTGCGAACAACAACCCGTTTTCCTTCAGGAAACGAACCAAACGCTTGCCTAAAGGACGTTGGTTACGGATCATATCATACAACTCCGCCTGTTTCTCCTCCGGCACCTGCCCGAAGATCTTCTCCTCACGAGCCTCTTGCAACGAGCGGCTATTCGGGGTGTAAACCGCATAATTCTCCAGGAATCCTTTCACGGAGAACGTATAATAGCAAACCACCCCAAGGGCGTTTAAGGTCTGCCGTAATTTCGCCGTATGTCCCTTACGGGAAGCCGAAACCGTATATACCAACTGATTCGTGATCGTCCAGCCCGCCGCCAAGATCGCCTCGATAGCCTGCCTCGCCTCCGGTGTCACCTCTAGTGGAGACTGGAAATGCGTTTGTATATAGAACTGGCTCACGCCGATAGCGGAAGCCTTCTCCTTGAACTCCCTCAATATACCGACCAACTCATCGGTCACACGCAGCGGAAGATAAGCCAGCAACCGGGAACCTAGCCGTACCCGTTGCAACTCGGCGTACTTCTCGCCCTCCGGACGGCTCTCGTTCGCCTTCCGTTTCCGCACCGCCATCTTATATACCGCCTCCAATATCTTACGCAAGGTAGCGTTCTGGCTCATCAAGGCATCCCCGCCCGTTATCAAGATATCCCTCAGTTGGGCGTCTTCCTCAAAATAACGCATCAGACGACGTAACTTCCGGTCCCAACTCTCCTTAGGCTTCAGAGCCTCGAAATCGAAATTCAACCGCTCGCTCTGGAAATCATACATGCGCTGGCAAGAAGCGCACAATCCACCGCAGGCACGCCCCATCGAATCGGGGATCAAGATCGCCACCTCCGGATACCTCCGGTGTATATTATGTCCCTCCGGCAATAGCCAACCCGCCGCGTTCGGCTCATCGGCAACGACCATGTCTTCCTTTTCCCACGCCTTAATGCTTCCATACGTATCTACCAGCTCGTTCGAGTACATGATGTACGATCGCACCGTAGCGTCGTCATACCCCTCATGTTCTATATTTAATAGGGAAAGATAATAAGGAGTCACAAAAAAGGGCATCCCCTTCTTTTTGGCACGAGCCAATAAGCTCATCGTCTCGTCCGACAGGGAATATCCCAAAAAGGAGTTCAATTCCGTAGGACTCTTGATCGCCATCGACAAATGGAAACGAGCGGTATTCCACCATTCACGTACCCGGGCCTCTTTCTCCTCATAGGAGATGCCCTCGGCGAACTGAAAACGTGACGAAGGGCTATGGCGTCTTTCTATCTTCTTGATCAAGCAAGCGATGATACGCTCCTTGTTCCTCTCACGGATAGCGATTACCTCCGGGTCAAGCCCGGTCGGCCAGCGGCTCATCTGCCTTTTCACCAATGCCCGGTCCGGTAGGATCTCAACCGGATATTCCAATAAATCAAACTGATGGTATAGGTCAATGAATAAATCAGGAGAGACCTCATTTTCCAAATGGCCGGTCAGGAACTGCCAAAGATAAGTGACCGTCCGCACCGGAAGACGCTCGCCCGTAGACAGCTCGTCCACGAAAGTATCATCATGCTCAATCAAAAGAAGGATACGTCTCGCCACCGCCATTCCTACGTTTTCTTGGGTACTTTCCTTTTCCGTGAGCCGGGATAAAATAAGAGAACGCAAAGCATCCTTAAAATACTTTGCGTTCTCACTTTCTTCCGCTAAGGTCACCAACCAAGGGAAGCTCTGATTATATACTTTTTTTAGTTTAGAAATGTCGGATACAAGATGTTCTTTTTTTATCATAAGCATGTCATTTTTGTAGATTAGAATACATTTGTAAAGCGCCCTCTTGACGATTTCCTACAAAAATAACAAAAAATACGACAAAATGCCGTTTATACAAATCTAAAACATCTTAATAAATCCTTACCATACGATCGACGGACAATACTGCGATATCGTATTTTTCAATACCTTTAGATTGATCGGCTTCGTGATAAAACCAGAAGCCCCGGCTTCTTTAGCGGCTTCCATATCAGAGTCGAATACATAAGCCGATTGCATGATTACGGGGATATCTTTCGACAGCTTACGGATTTCTTTCAAAGACTCGATACCCGTCATCTCAGGCATCTTTATATCCATCAAGATCAAGTCCACCTCGTTTTCCTTAAAGAGAGCCAAAGCTTCCAAACCAGTTTTAGCACGGATCAAATTACAATATTTATGTAAAATGGTCTTCAGAAGTAAATAATTACTTTCCTCATCCTCTGCGATTAGCAACGTGGGCTTTCCTCCCCCCAAATCATTTTTCACATCCATATATATAACGTTTTATTCTTTTAATCAAAATCAAATAAACTCTGATGAAGCAAAGATAAAACAAATATTAGAAAGTAGACATAAAATTCAAGGAGATATGAGTATTCGGGGAAGTTCTTTTTCCACCCATGCTAGAAAGTTACGTCTATACCTCCCATAAATATCGCCTTCGGCATCGGGAATCCTTCGTTGATGGAATAACGGGCAGCCGTTAAATTCTCTCCTTTGACAAATAGATTCAAGCCTTTATCACGTGTACCGAAACGGTAGGCTACCTTCGCGTTCAGAACCGTGTAATCCTCTTTCACCTTGTCCGCCGTATTGATATAAAGGTCGAAAATGGATTGTACGTTCACGTTGAAAGTGAAACGTCCCGGGGCATACATCACGCCAGCGAAAAACTTATGCGCCGGAGCCGCCAGCAGGGCCTTGCTCGTATGCAAATAGCTATAGTTCATATCGAGGCTTAAATTCTTGAGAATCTGGTAGCGGGAATCGAACTCGATACCTTTATTGGTAAAAGTACCCGTATTGACATTCTTAGGGCGTCCGTCTATACGTGTCGTCTCGATCATATCTTGCCCGTCGATAAAAAAGGCGGTCAACTCCGTAAACAAGTTGCCATCCAAGAATGTCTGTCCGATGGATACCTCGTAGTTCATCATGCGCTCCGGTTTCAAATCTGGGTTCTGAGGCGGGAACATGTACATCTCCCGTATATTCGGACTCCGGAAGCCTTTCGACAAAGAAGCCTTTATCACGTTTCCCTCGAACGGACGTACCGTGAAGCCGGCCTGCGGAATCCACTCGCCGCCGAAGATACTGTTATGCTCATAACGAACCCCGGCGTTCAAGCTTACCTTGTCAAATAGATCCTGCTGCATGATAACGTATCCGGCTACCTCGTTCACGGTCTTATTCACCAACTCATTCTGGTTATCATTGATACTATCCTGCCATGCGTGACCACCCCAGTTCTTATAATCGATGCCGACCGTAAAACTATTCCCTTTCACCAAGCGGAAAGACTGATAAAGCAAGAAACCCGCATTATGATCGTCCGAATAAAACAGATAAGGATTAGGCGTCCCGCCCGGATTATACCCATCATCAATCTTATGATGGCCCCAGTTGTAGAAAGCACGAAGGGCACCACTTGTCTTCCCGTAATTATTCTCTAAAGCGAAGGAGGTAGTACCTCGCAGGATATTCATTATATTATCGATAAGCGGATTTGTTATCTCTCCCGGGTTCTGGTTCTTGAACTTAGCTAAGCTTACGTCTCCCGTCACCTTATAATGATCATCAATCTTATATCCTAACTTAGCGAAACCATTCGTGATATGGAACTTCGAATCCGGACGATGTCCATCCGTGCGGTCATGATTCAAGGAGATATAACTACTAAAGTTACCGATATTGTACCCATTATTAATCATATACTTCTGGGTGTTATACGAGCCGTACATGATACGGGCTTGTGTACGTCGTCCCGGCCGATTATGCTGGCGGGTAATGATATTCACGACACCTCCCATAGCGTTCGAGCCGTATAATAAGGAACCCGGCCCACGGATCACCTCCACCCTTTCCACGTCCGAAGCCACATAGGTATCCGGAAGCGAATGGCCGAATATACCGGCCCATTGAGGCTGTCCGTCGAACAACATCAAGACCTTATTACTCTGTCCGACACCCCGGATATTAACCGTCCCGGCCGCTCCCTCGGAGACGCCAAAACCTGTAATCCCTTTTTCCGTGACAAACAGCCCGGGTACTCGCTCCGACAATACGGGAAGCAACGCCGATTCACTGCTAGCCTCAATCTCTTCCCGTTCGATGACCGAGATAGATAACGGCACACTGTTCCGGTTCACATGGATCTTGTTGGCGGAAACCACCACCCCTTTCAAATTGATCAGACTGTCAATCTCTGCCGGATCTATCGCAAACGCCATGGAGCCTATCAACAGTCCGGAAACTAGTAAAAGTTCTTTTCTCATATACTACTTACATCTATAATATTTATCATTTTAAACATCCCGTAGTGGCACGTTCACCAGAAAACGTGTTACCAAGCCTGCAAAAAAAAGCATTAATCCGCCCGGCTCATCACCAACTTACCATGCTTAATGCCTTTGATTGTCGTCAACTTATCCGACAATTCTGTCAAGCGGTGAGCCGTTCCCATCACCGTCACTATATGCAAGCAAAAATTCTGATTGATATAATACTGGGAAGACGACAAGATCACATCCTTATAATTTTGTTGGATACCCGTGATTTTCAAGGAGATCTCTTTCTTGACTTGGTCATACATGATCACGATCGTCCCGGCTACGATATGGTTGCATTGCCATTTACGTTCGGCTACATTCTTCTCTATCAGAAAACGAATCGCCTGTGAACGATTGGCGAAGCCATTCTCATTCACATATTGATCCAATGATTCCAACAGATTGTCTTCCAAAGAGACACCAAAACGTTTTAAAGACATAAACCCTTTTTTTATAATTTTCGGTGCCAAAGGTAGTGTTTTTTCAAGAATCTCGGTATTCTATCGGCAGGAAGAGGAAAAATTAGTCGCTAATCACGAAAATTCACTCCGGTATCCCACCATAAGCGGGTACCTCCGGTATCCGGACCTCCCAGATACTCACACAAGGCGGAATATTGAGCCGGGTTACCGGAAATAATGCTAACCGGGAAATTCAAACGACGAATCATCGTTCGCGTATCGATCTTTCCATTGCTTTTATTCACCAAAACCGGGAACAAACGGGGATAACCGGTACGCCTCTGCTCCGCCCAAGCCTCACAGCCCTCGGGGTAACAAGCGATCCATTTTTGGGTAATGATCTTCTCCAGCTTGGTCTCCCTAGAGGCTTCTTCATCCCATGCCGGAGACACCAAGCAAAGCGCCTTCGCCGAATAGTCGGGAGTAAACGTATCCACGAAATCGGCGGCAACATGATCACTTTGTAAATAAGCGTTCGCCTCTCCTACCCTCCATTGATTGAACGATGATCGTACGCCTTGCTCATAGCAAGTCCCGGCGTCCTCCCCGGACCAGCCCCGCAAGGCTGCCTCCGCACGTAAGAACCAAACTTCCGCAGGCGTCATTAAGATAGCGTCCGTTTTCTGGGTAATCGTACTTCTCGAATGCTCACTATAGCGGGAATGATTAAATCCTGTCCCTTGCCGGATTCCCCGGTACTCCCCGGAATATCCCTTTCCGGTAGCAGGCTCAAAATAACGGGATAACCGAGGGTCTTTATATCCTTTAAGGATCGATTCCATATTAGCGTTCATAAAAACCTCTCCCCACGCCTTATTGATCTCCCCCAGCGGATTCGAATAGCCGGTTCCGGCGGTAGAAACCGCGACGACCTCATAAGCCTCCTCCAGCAAACCGGCTGGATGTGTCAGCGACTTATGCGCCTCATCCCTTGCCTTATCAGGGTCAGCCATAGCAATACGAATCGCCAAGCGCAAACGTAATGAGTTGGCGAAACGCATCCATTCCCCAAACGTCCTGTAATTCTCCGGCATAATCATATCGAAACGAGAAAAGGTTTCCTCTCCATCATATTCAGACAGCAGGTGAATAGCCTCCCCCAAATCTTGGAAAAAAGCATAATAAGCGTCTTTCTGGGAATCCGGCATTACCCCGGCATCCGACTCCCCAAACTTTGTATACACGATCGGGCCATAATAATCCGAGATCCGATGCATGATCTCTACTTTCAGTATTTTAGCGATCGCATAGAAAGCCGGATATTTGTCACGGGAATGATCTTCCGTCTGCTTTATCTCCGTCATGATATATCCATACGTATTATCCCACATCGTACCATTCCAGCCATCCTGCAAATTATAGACCGTATTCCCCAATCCTGCGTTGAAGGGTTTAAAATCATGCATATAACCGGAAAACATATCCGCATTCAGATTTTGCATCGTCTGGAAATGCCAGTTCTTGCCACTCCCCCAATCATAATTAAAATAAATCCCCATCTGGACTACCTTTAGCCAGACACCGAACGTATTATAATCATACGTTTTCTGCTCATCGGTAAAACCCGTATTATCGGTATTATACTCCTCGAATTTACCCGTACAGGAAAAAAGGAGTAATACAGCCAACAGAGCTGCCATCTTATTCAGAAATCTCGTCTTCATACGCTTAGAATGAAAGTTTCACATTAAAGCCGACACTTCTCGTAGTCGGTATCCCGAATATATCAATCCCTTGATTGCTATTGCTCGCCGAAAGCACGGCATCCGGATCAAATGGAGCCTTTTTATAAATAAAGAATAGATTCCGGGCGACAAAAGACAGTTCCGCCTTTTTGAGAAATTGTTTTCTCCCCAGCAATCTCTTCGGTAGCGTATATCCCAAAGATAACTCCCGCAAACGGATATTGGTAGCATCGTACATATAATATTCAGTCACACCGTTTCGTCCTCCCACCTGCTCATAAAATCCTTTTATGTTATAAATATGATGCCCTTCCAAATCCACATACCCCATCGTACGGGCCTCTCCGGAAACCTTACTCACTCCCGTTTGGTCAAGCACAGCCTGAGTCTGGGCCAGCACATCTCCCCCAAAATGCCCGTCAATCAAGAAATAGAACGAGAAATCCTTATACGTGAAACTATTTCCCCAACCCAATAAGAACGCCGGATTGCAATTCCCCACCTTAGCCGTATTCCCGCTGCCGATCTCTTGGGGCAAGCCGTCCCGACCATACACGATCGCACCATATTTATCCCGCTCAAAAGCTTTCCCATAGATATCACCAAACGAGCCACCTTCCACCAAACGCATCGTATAGCTAGAGGAGAATCCTTCATCTCCTTGAATAAAGCTAGCCAAATCATCATGTAGTTTCTTTACTTCATTTTTATTCCGGGAAAAGTTGAGTGTCGTATTCCATTTAAACTGATTCGTTAAGATAGGAACCGCACCGAACGTCAATTCCACTCCCATATTCTGTATATTTCCCGCATTCACAAAATAATACTTGTATGCGGCTCCAGCGGAAGAAGGTAAAGAGAAGAGTTGATTTTTCGTATTGGTCTTATAGAACGTAAGATCCACGTCCATACGATAATCAAAGAATTTCCATTCGGTACCTATTTCAAAAGAACTGCTCATCTCCGGCTTCAAGGTACCGAACGGAGCCGTATCATTCGGCTGGGGAATCCCGCCCGCGGCGATATGGCCTACCGTATTGCTAACGAATAAGGGTATATCATTACCCACCTTACTCCAAGAAGCCCGTACTTTCCCAAAAGATATCAAGGAAGGCATCGAAAAGGATTTAGGGATAATCCAAGAAAGACCGACTGAAGGATAGAAAAAACCTCTTGATTTACGTTCCGTAAACGCAAGGGTAGATGACCAGTCATTACGTGCGGTCACATCTAAGTAAAGGCTTTCCTTATATCCCAACTGCGCCATAGCAAAAAAGGATTGCATTTGCCGGCGTGCGTCATCCGACTCCTCGATGTAGGCACTGGACGACATGTTAATATTAGCGATCGTAAAGACATTCGGATAATACAAGGAAGCCGTTTTCGAATCCAGCCTCAACGCACTGGTGCGTGTGTCCGTTATGCTCGTACCGATAGCGGCGTTCAAGGAGAAATCACCCCAGCTTTTATTCAATTTGGCCATCAAATCCCCATAGAGCAACGTAGTCTGGTAGGTGTAATAAATGTAACGCCCGTTCTCACCGGCGATACCCGGAGAGGTAGAAGCGTATATTTCCTGCTGATACTTATCATTCACATAATCGATATTTCCACGGCCCTGTAATGTAAGCCAATCTGTCACCTTGAAACTAGCGGAAGCCAACGCCAACACACGGGCACGTTTGTCCTCGTTTTCCGTACGGTTGACCAACCAATAAGGATTTTGCTCAAAATCAGTAATCGTAGTATACCAGTTCTGGACGTTCATATTCCGTTTCTCGTTATATACCTCAAAGTTCTCCTTATAAGGTGCCATATCCATCCCTCTAGGAAACGTGTATAAACCTTGTAACGGGTTCATATAAAATCCCCCGGCCGTAGGTTTTCCTTTGATTGTTTGGAGTATCAAGTTTACCTGCCCCTCCAAGATCAAACGATCATCAAAGAAAGAAGAACTTTCACGGAGATTAAAATTATGCTTGCTTAAATTATTCTTAGGAACGATGCCCCGTGCGGTCGTATTGGCATACGAAAAATAATTTTGCACATGGCTATTCCCTGCCGTAAATATCAATGAGTTAATAGCGGTAATACCCGTCCGGAAGAAATCGCCGACAGGGTCATAGACCGGAAGAGAAGCCCGGTCTCCCCAACAAGTTTCCGCCCCTTCCATCCGTCCGAACTCATTCTGAAACTTGGGGAGACTGATCGCTTGATCAACAGTCAGCGACGAGGAGAAATGAATATTCCGTACCCCGGCCTTACCTCTTTTCGTTTTGATCAAGATCACACCGTTCGCCGCTTGTCCCCCATACAACGCAGAGGCCGAAGCCCCTTTCAAGACACTCAAACTCTCTATATCATCAGGATTTAGATTAGAGATACCATCGCCCGCATCCCGGTTACCGGCATCGGCCGTACCACCGATCGTTGTCAAGGCTTGCTCACTGCTAATGCTCAAGATCGGGACACCGTCTATCACATACAAAGGCTGGTTATTTCCGGATGCGGAACGACTACCTCGAATAATCACCCGGGACGAGCTACCCAGACCGGCGGAAGTCCGGTTAATCTGGAGTCCAGCCATCTTTCCGGAAAGCGTACTCATAAAATTAAAATCCTTGGCCCTTACCAATTCCCCACCTGTGATTAACTGGGTGGCATAAGGCAAGGAAGATTCTTTCTTCTCGATACCAAGAGCCGTAATAACTACCTCGTCCAAAATCTGGGCGTCATCCTCCAACTGCACATTCAATGACAATTGCCCCTCATACTCAATTTCCCGTGAACGATAACCGATATAAGAAAAAACCAAAGTAGCCTCCTCGGGAAGCTCCAATACAAAGCTGCCATCCATATCCGTAATCGTACCGTTTCTCGTTCCTTTTTCCACCACATTCACGCAGGCAATAGGCTCTCCTTTGTGATCGGTCACGATGCCTTTTACCTTACCATCCAGCTTTTGTTGCATTTGGATTATCGCCTCTTTCTTATTCAAGATGATCTGGTCATTCATGACCGTATAGACGATCTCCGTGTTCTTAAATAATAAATTTAAAATCTCGAAAACCGTACGTCCGGATAAAGATTTACGCACTTTCTCAGATAAATTGATCACCTGAGCGTCATAAATAAAAGAATAATTGGTTTGACTCTCAATCTCATCCAGAGCGCCAGCCAAGCTAACCGGGGGAGAGATACGAATATAGGATTCCGAACGTTCCTGTTGGGCGCCCAGCGGGAATATACATAATAATAGTAGAATGAAGATATAAATATATAATCTCATAATTTACACACGCACAATTTATCATGGGTAAATGTAAGAATTATTATCTAATACTATTCAATTATAACAAAAAAATCTCGCTTGGAGTACTGTTCTTCACAGATAAGTATCTCCAAACGAGAATAACCATCAGCTTCTGTTAAAGCTCAATATAATCAATCTGTCTGTTTATTTATTTTGAAGATGTGCAATAGTTGGAATTCTTATCCCACCAAATCGGGGTCGAAACCACATCACCTTTCCCACCTAACATGGATTTGCCTTTCTCATATTCAGCAGCATTTACCAATTGCTCTTTCATCGGGTATTTCATACGTTTGATGAAATTTTGAGGATTCAAGATATTTGTATCACTATTATTATATACAGCTTGATCTCGATAAACAGCCACATCCAAACGAGGCAAGTTCAAACGACGCTTGTCATTCCAAGCTTCCTGCGCCAAATCTGGAAGTCCGGCGATATATTTCTGCGTGATGATCTTCTCTAAAGCCGTATTGCCTGCGCCTTGTTGATCGTCATATTTCGCGCTGGTACCAGCCTCATTCTTTTCCGTGGAAGCCAAATACTCCTCAACATCACCCGATACACCCCAAGTCTCGAAGGAAGCACGTACACCTGCCTCATAAGCAGCTTTAGCATCACCGGCGACCAAATTACGGGCGAACAACTCAGCTTTCAAGAAATCAACTTCCTCAGAAAGGAACATATCATAAGGACGAGATTTATACGGAGCGCCATCTTTAATAATAAAGCCCATCTCTGCACATTGCTTAGACTGATAAATACCAGTATTCGCCTCCTCTGCTTTCGCACCGTATACCAAACCTTTCCAATCACCATTCTCAATACCCGGCTGGAACATCTTCGGGGCACGAGGGTCTACCTTAGCGGGATGTACATTCGATACGGCAACTCCGGATGTCTGGTTTACCACGCCGGCAGGCCAATCGATATTACCGATATTAGTCACTAATTTCTCAAATGACTTAGACATACAGATCGGACCGCTCCAAGTAATCTGGAACATCGTATAGTTATAGTCCTGTCCCCAAGAACCATCCGCTTTTGGAGGCATATAAGCATTATCAGCCTTGCTTGAGATCAAACCACAAGGAGATGTCAAAGCGGCATTTGCCTCAGCGACACATTTCTCTCGATCCACCTCAGATAGACGAACAGCGAAACGAAGACGCAAGGAGTTTCCAAATTTTTTCCAAAGAGAAACGTCATTCTTATAGACCAAGTCGATACCTGCATCCGAGAATATAGGCTCAGCGCTATCGTTAAAGCTATTCAACGCCTCATCCAATTCCGTGAAATATTCATAATAGATATCCTTCACCGATTTATAAGGAGGATTATCTTCTACGGTAGCATAGGCCGGGAAAGGCATCGGACCAAACTTATCCGCAGCCAGGCTATGGATATACACACGCCAGATACGAGCGAAAGCGATCGTATTAGCGTATAAGTCCTTATCTTTTTCCATCAAACTACGGATCACGATATTGATAGAAGAAATCTGTGTCAGATACGCTTGCCATGTTAAATTGTTCCACTCGTCATTTTGGATATAATTCTTAGTTGCCCAACCACCGCCATCGACCAACATTTGAGAGTAGAAATCAATTTGCAAAGGTTTCAAGCGTTGTTCCACATCACCATCGATAATCATCCCACCACGTAGCGTAGAGGCCAATCGAGGTTCGCTCATATTGTAATTTACATCATCCGTCGGCTTATCCGGGTTATCATTTATACCTGTCAGGTCGCAACTGGCCATACTCGCCATCATAAACGAACAAGCTGCTAATATCTTTATATTACTTTTCATAATAATTCCATTTTTAGATTTATGTTTCATTAAAATGCCAAATTAATATTGAAACCTAAGCTTCTCATAGTAGGCATAGAACCGTACTCGATACCTTGGGCGTTACCAGATGTATAAGCAGCCTCCGGGTCGAATCCCTTTGTCTTACTATAAATCATGAACAAGTTACGAGCCACGAAACTCAAGCGAGCGGAAGTAAATGGAGTCTTCGCCAACATCGTTCTCGGGAAATTATAACCCAAACTCAACTCACGTAAACGGATGTTTGTCGCATCGTACATATAAGCCTCTGTCACGTTATTGCTAGAAAGACCATTCCAATAAGCTTGAGCCGTAATACTCTTCGTATTGGGAGTACCATCGGCCAATACCCCCGGAACAACCATACCATCACGACCATCCAACGTCATCTCTAAATTACCGGATGAAGCACCCGCACGGATAGATCCCATATACACATCACCACCATAACGCATATCGAACATGAAGTTCAACACGAAATTCTTATATGACAAGGTATTGCTCCAACCCATCATCCATTTCGGCTGGTTGTTACCCAACAATACCATATCGTCCGTTCTCAAAGGAACACCATCGGCACCGATAATAATGTTGCCGTTATCATCCCGTTGATAAGCGTAACCGTAAATATCTCCATAGGCTCCCCCCTCGTGAGCGACGATCTTCAAGAAACTTACTGATGCGTCACTAAGGATCTGCTCTTTCGTATCATCTGTCAATGAAATTACCTTGTTGATATTCTTTGACCAGTTCAACTGAGTATCCCATTGGAAACCACTCTCGGAGATATAAGGAGTAGCGTTAAACGCAACCTCTACACCCTTATTCTCAATATTACCGGCGTTGATCATCTTTTTCTTGAACCCTGTAGCGGAAGGAACATCGATCTTTAAGATCTGGTCTTTGGCGTTCTTCTTATAATACGCTACGTCGACACCAACCCTATTCTCAAACGCCTTCAACTCAAGGCCTAACTCCCAAGAGTTGATCGTCTCATTCTTTAAATTTGGATTTGCCATCCAATCCTCGTTGCTGGCATTAAAAATACCCCCTTTAATATCATAACTGATATTATAATAGTCACGCAACATATAAGCGTCCGTATCATTACCTACCTGAGCCCAAGACGCACGGATCTTACCGAAAGAAAGAATACCCGTGTTATGCCCCATCTTATTCAACATTTGGGTGAAAATCCAGCTAACACCTACCGACGGGTAGAAATAAGAGTCATTGTCTTTTGGAAGTGTTGAAGACCAGTCGTTACGAGCAGTTAAGTCCAAATACAAATAGTCGTCCCAAGACAATGATGCCGTAGCATATAGCGAGTTGATTTGTTTACGGTTGCGAGTATACTCACCACCATGTGTCTTACCGTTGGCGATCGCATGGAAATCGGGAATCACAAACTCACCGGATGATTCCTTGTACCATGTAGAATTACGGTACATCATATTACCACCTACCGTACCTACGATACCGAATCGATCCCAGTTGCCTTTAGCTGTCAATAAGAAATCGGAGTTGATCTCGGTGAATTTCTCCATATTGGCTGTCATGCTACCGTTGTTCTCCCAATACGGGTTACCTGTCGCACGGATTGTCTCATACTGGATGGTGTAATTATCCATACCAGAGCGAAGCTTCAAGCTCAACCAATCCGTAAACGTGAAATCCAAGGCCGCGAATCCGATAAAGCGGTCTTTCTTATCCTTGTTCGTATTGCGGTAAGCGGACCAATACGGGTTATTGGCGTTGGCTCCCGTGTCGATCAGATAACCAGCGGGCTTTCCGTCCGCACGTTTCCAATCATTATCTTTATAGGCGTCATAGTCAGAGAAGCCCACACTTCGGGGCATACTTAAATAGTTAAGGAAGATATTATCCGGGTCGCCCGCTAATTTCACACGGTTGTTCGTATGCTGGCTTACATAATTAACCTTCACGTCGGCCGATAACCATTTAGACAGTTTAGCCGTAGAACGCAAGTTGATAGACGTACGATCCATTCCGCTATTCGGAACAACACCCTTATTATCCAAGCGTGTCACGCCGGCACGGAAAGTGATATCCTCGGAACTCTTGCTCAAATCCACGCTGTTTGTCCAAGTGGTACCAGTGCGCAAGAAATCCTTATATAAATCATTGTCTCTCGCCGCATACTGGTAAGAACCCATCGCCATATCCTTAGAAGAACCGTCCATAGCGGCACCCCAGCTCGTCGCTTTATTATTATCGAAAGCGCCGTCGATACCTTGTCCGTATACATCTTGGAACTTCGGGGTTTGCATCGGGTTCTCAGCCGTGAAATTCGAGTTGATACTTACGCCCCAACCTTTATTCTGGCTACCTTTCTTAGTCGTGATCATCACGACACCGTTACCTGCACGGCTACCATACAACGCCGCGGCTGCCGGGCCTTTCAATACGGACATACTCTCGATATCATCCGGGGAGATATCAGAGATACCGGAACCTTTATCCACGTTACCGTTACCCCAATAGTCATCCGTACCACCGCTAAAGTTATCGATAGGTACACCGTCCACAACGATCAACGGCTGGTTATTACCAGTAATAGAGTTATTACCACGAATCACGATACGAGAGGAACCACCGACACCGGTACCATTTTGCTTGATCTGCAAACCTGCTACCTTACCAGCCAAAGCGTTGGCCACGTTAGCATCACGGGTTTGCGTCAGGGACTCGCCTTTCAATTCAGACATAGAATATCCCAAAGCCTTTTTCTCTCGCTTGATACCCAAAGCGGTTACCACGACTTCATCCAAGGCTTGCGTATCATCGACCAATTGAACCTCGATAGAAGGTTGTCCGGTAAAGACGATCTCTTGCGTATTAAAACCGATATAGGAAACTTGTAAAGTCGCATTGTTAGGAACATCCAACTCGAAACGGCCATCCATATCCGTGATGGTACCGTTGGTAGTTCCTTTAACAATTACGTTAGCACCAATAATAGCCTCGCCCGTTTTGTCCGTAACGACACCGACTGCTTTTCGTGTCTGTTGTTGAGCGTTTAAGACTGTGACTTCATGCGTGTTCTCTGCGAAAACCATGGCCGGTACCAAACAGAATGCGCATACCCCCATGTTAATCATTAACGGAATTTTTCGAAAAAGAGAATAACTATTCCCCCTTAAAGCATTTAAGGTTACAATTTTATTCATATTTTTGTAGTGTTACTATTTATAATAAAGTTATTTGTAGCTGCGCCAACAGCTCTTCTTGACTTTTCGTACGGGAGAATACGCCAATATTCTTCCGTATGTTTTTAATCCTTGTTTATTCTTTCTTCATGGGCAGACGTATTTTAGAAGGTTACACATTATTTCTCATTTTGATATTTCCACGACTGAGGTTCCCGATCCACTGTCCTTAACGGTAGGTTTATGTATCGCATACTGGATTCCCGACGCCAATTTCAGGTATTCCAATACTTGAGGCAATTGCTCGTCCTTGAAACGGGCTGTTATTATGGACTTGAGTATCTCGTTATCTTTTACCTCGAATACTACGTGATAATGACGTTCCAGCGTTTTCAATACTTTATCCATCGGATGGTTCCTGAAGATAATCTCCCCGTTCTTCCAAGCCGTGTCATATTCGGTATTCACGTCGAACACCTTGATCTTGTCAGCACCCTTTTGATACTCAGCTTTCTCGTTTGGCTTCAACATCTGTGTCATTCGCTTTCCTCCGGACACGACGTTCAACTTTACCGATCCCTCTACCAAGGTGGTCTCTATCATACTCTCGTCTTTGTAAGCGGATACATTGAAAGAAGTACCCAACACCTCTACCGAGTAATCTTTATCCGCTTTCACAATAAAAGGCTTATGGGCATTCTTCGTCACCTCGAAATATCCTTGTCCGGTTAATTCCACCGTACGGGTATCCGCATTGAAATCCGAAGGATATCTCAATTCGCTATTGGCATTCAGCCAAACCTTAGAACCGTCAGGTAAATCGAATGCCGAAACCACCCCAGGATTCGTGCGTACGGCTAGCGTACGCACGTTCCCTTGACCCTGCTGTATGAACAAATAAGCGGATAAAAGAAAGACTGGAATGAATAACACGGCCGCAGCCCGTTGAATAACACCTAACACTTGTCTTAAAGCTAATCTTTTCTCTTTCTTATGGATTCTTGATTTAAAACGAGACAACGCCTCGTCCGGGTTCACGGTCCGCATGACTTTTAGGCGACTTGCCACTTGAGCTGTAAAATAGACCTGCTCCAACAGTTTCTCGTTTTCTAGAGAGGCGGCCCGCCAGTTTTTCACCTCCACAGCTTCCTCCTCGGTCAACATCCCATCGATGTATCGGATCAATATGTCTTCGTTTATTTCCATTTTTTCTTGTTTCTATAATTAATACAGTTGAGACAAAAGATGTACTAAACAAAAAAACGATTTTTTTCAAGAAAATTGAATAATGGCAAAAATACCGTTCCTAAAGAAAGGCTCAACAATATCCCTCTTTCTACTGTTTTACCACAAAATGAGACTTCTTATGGTAAAGATTCTTTTAAAACGGATTTATGAGGAGCCAAGTGAGGCGGATGGTTATCGCATTCTTCTCGACAGGCTATGGCCCAGAGGACTGAAGAAAGAGGATGCGAAGTTTGACGAATGGAGAAAAGACATCACTCCATCTAAGGAGTTACGCCAATGGTTCCACGAGGATAAAGACAGGCATTGGGAAGTATTCCAAGGTCGCTACGGGATGGAGATCAAGCAGAACCCGGATTTCATTCCTTTCTTACGAGAGATCGAGAAGCATCCGGTTGTCACTTTCCTCACGGCAGCGAAGGATGTACAACATAGTCATCTACCTATATTAAAAGAAGTCATCGAGGATTTCGAGAAAAACAAATCATAAAAATAAAAAGACCTATGAAAAGTATCGTATTGCTTCGCCACGGCGAAAGTGTATGGAATAAAGAGAACCGGTTCACCGGTTGGACCGATGTGGATTTGACAGAAAAAGGCGTGGCCGAAGCTTATAGGGCCGGCAACTTATTGAAAGAAAAAGGATATGTGTTCAATAAAGCCTATACCTCTTATTTAAAACGGGCTGTCAAAACCTTGAATTGTGTATTGGATCGCATGGACCAAGACTGGATCCCGGTGGAGAAGAGCTGGAGGCTGAACGAGAAACATTACGGATCGCTACAAGGGTTGAACAAGAGCGAGACCGCCCAAAAGTATGGAGACGAGCAGGTCTTGATCTGGCGTCGCAGTTACGATATAGCCCCGCTTCCCCTATCGGAAGGCGACCCTCGTAACCCTCGCTTCGATATCCGCTACAAAGACGTGCCGGATAAAGAGTTGCCCCGTACGGAATCCTTGAAAGATACGGTTGAGCGGATTCTCCCTTATTGGAAAGAGGTTATCTTCCCGACGCTCCGGACCGCCGACCAGATCCTTGTCGCCGCTCACGGAAACAGCTTGCGGGGAATCATCAAATATTTAAAAAACATCTCCGATGAAGAGATCGTTCATCTGAATCTCCCGACAGCCGTTCCATACGTGTTCGAGTTCGATGATGACTTGAAACTCGTGAATGATTATTTCCTTGGCGACCCGGAGGAAATCAAGAAACTCATGGAAGCCGTAGCCAACCAAGGAAAGAAAAAGTAGCGGGATTCATGCCTCTTATCCGGAATTATTCATTAAGTTTGCAACCAAACAAACTTAAACACTATTGTGGACGAGAACGCAGAACGAATTTCACTAGAACTTATCGCAGGAGACGAACAAGCGTTCGACACCGTGTACAAACAATATTACCGGGGATTGTGCGCCTTCGCCTCCCAATATGTAACAGTACCAGAATCGGAGGAGATCGTACAAGACGTGATGATGTGGCTGTGGGAAAACCGAAAATCCCTAGTAGCGGACATGTCCCTGAAATCACTCCTCTTCACCATTGTCCGCAATAAATGCCTCAATACGATCAGCCACATACAGGTTAAGCAACAAGTGCACGAGAGATTGTACGCCAAGTTCCAAGAGCAATTCGAGAATCCTGATTTTTATATAGGAGAACTGATGGCCTTGGCCTCCAAGGCCATCCGGGAGCTCCCGGATGAATACCGTAAGGCATTCGAGATGAACCGTTTCGAGGAAATGACCTACAACGAGATCGCCGAGCGGACAGGCGTATCCCCCAAAACAATCGCATACCGCATCTCTCAAGCGCTCAAGATATTACGGACGAAATTAAAGGACTATATCCCTTTATTGGTATGGCTGCTTTACGAACAAACACGCTCATAACGGAGGAAGCATCCTACCGCCATGAGCGTTTTTTTAATGAGTCAAAAGACTTATTTCACGAACGGTGCTTTCAATAAATAATCCACGCAGCCTTTCACGCCCTCAAACTGGGAACGTCCGTCAGGCATACCCTCCAACTCCACGAAATAATCCTTGATTCCATTCGCGTAAGCTTGCTGGAATATATTCTCGAAATTCATCATCCCGGACTCGCCTAGAATAGCACGGTCCTTGATGTGCAATACCTTAATACGGTTCGGATATTTCTTCAACCACTCTATCGGATCTTGTTGTCCCATCACGGCCCAATAAACATCCATCTCGAAAAATACAAGCGAAGGATCAGTATTCTTCAAGAACAACTCATAGATGCAATCTCCTTTCACACGCCTTCCCAGCTTGGCCTCCGTACTACCCGGATTTACCTTGGCGAACTCCATCTCATGGTTGTGATAGCCGAAAGGAATACCGGCCGCTTTCACGATCTTACCCGCCTCGTTAAAAATCTCGCAGACGAAAGCGGTTTCCTCGGTGCTACGGGTACTCGGTTGCCCGGGCTGGATCAAGTACTTCACGCCTAGTTTGGCATGGTCATCAGCCGTCTTCTTCCAATACTCGGAGATCTGGGAGCGATTGGCCTTCGTGTACTCACGTACCGGAGGATTCACGTGGGAACTGGTGATCTTCAATCCGGCATCATCCACCATCTTCTTGAATTCCATCATGTCTACACCGCCGATCTTGCCTTCCTTGTAACCGGCCAATTCCAGATTCGTGTACCCCATTTTCTTGATCTTTTTCAATCCACCGGGTACATCCGCATAAAGTTCCTTGCCTAAAGAATAGATTTGTAAACCAACTGTCTTAGCGGCCATCGTTTCAGAAGTGACAGGTTTAGCCGCATCTGTGCTCCCGACCTTTCCGGCCATCAGGCCACCCAAGGTGAAAAGGGACGCATTCTTTAAAAAATCTCGTCTATTTATCATGATTATTAGAATTAAGTCAGTCCAAAGATAGAGATTATAATCTAAAAAAAGACCGCATAGGATGGAAAAATCCACCTATACGGTCCACAAATGGTATACATTATATAATAGGACTCGATTAACGGCGAGGCTTGATATCCAACTTCACCGGCTTGATCATATTCTCCGGGCTTAAGATCGTATCCAATTCCTCCTTGGTCAAGATACCATGATCCAGTACCAATTGATAAACGCTAACGCCGGTCTCCAACGCCTCCTTCGCGATCTTGGTCGAGTTCTTATAGCCGATTACCGGATTCAAGGCCGTCACCACGCCGATGCTATGATGTACCTCCTCACGGCAACGATCCTCGTTAGCGATAATACCGTCCACGCAACGGGTACGCAAGGTATCGAAACCATTGATCAGCAAATCCACGGACTCGAAGCAGCATTGTGCCATCACCGGCTCCATGGCGTTCAGCTCCATCTGGGCGGCTTCCCCGGCCATGGTCACACATAATTCATTACCCATTACCTTATAAGCGATCTGGTTCATCACCTCCGGGATCACAGGATTCACCTTACCCGGCATGATAGAAGAACCCGGCTGCATAGCAGGCAAGTTAAACTCACCCAAACCGCAACGAGGGCCGCTTGCCAACAAGCGAAGGTCATTACATATCTTATTCATCTTCACGCAAACCCGCTTCATGGCGGAAGCATAGCCTACCAAGCAAGAAGTATCCGAGGTAGCTCCTACCAAATCGGAGGAGAGACGGATATCCCATCCGGTTATCTCACGTAAAGCCGCAATACATTTCTCCGCGTATCCCGGCTCGGCACAAATACCCGTACCGATAGCGGTAGCTCCCATATTAACCACCAAGAAATCGGCGGCGGCCTCATTCAAGTGAGCGATCTCATCCTGCAAGATGCTGGCGAAGCCATTAAAGGTCTGCCCCAACGTCATAGGTACGGCATCCTCCAACTGCGTACGTCCCATCTTGATAATTTGCGAGAACTCCTCTCCTTTCTTACGGAAAGAGGCGATCAATTCCTCCAAATGGGGAAGCAATTGAAGATGCTTAAAATACATACCGATATGGATAGCGGTCGGATATGCGTCGTTCGTGGATTGCGAGCAGTTCACATGGTCGTTCGGTGAGCAGTATTGGTATTCACCCCGCTCATGCCCCATCAGCTCCAAGGCACGGTTGGCGATCACCTCATTCGCGTTCATATTCGTAGTGGTACCCGCTCCGCCTTGGATCATATCCACCGGGAACTGGTCGTGATGTTTACCATCGAGAATCTCCCCACAAGCGGCGATGATAGCGTCTTTTTGCTCTACGGTAAGCAAGCCTAATTCAAAGTTAGCCATGGCAGCCGCCATTTTTGTTATAGCTAATCCTTTAATGAATAAAGGATATTCACTCAAACGGAATTTACTGATTGAGAAATTCTCGATTCCTCTCAAGGTTTGAACTCCGTATAATGCTTCGGCGGGGATTTCACGAGCGCCGATCAAATCGCTCTCTATGCGAGTTTTTCCAGTTAATTTAGTATCCATATTAGAAATATTAATCGTTTTTTATTGTTTCCGCAAAGGTAGAAACTATTATTTTGAAAGCAAATTATTCTTCGAAATAATAAAAACAAATACCAAAAACGCCAATACACGTCTACACAAGGCTCAATGAATTACAATTTGTCAATAGAGCAGTTTTAATAGACCTTCTGATCTTTTTTATCTCATTCATAAAAAAAGTACGATTTTATTTGCTGTTTGTCAAAGATTCCATATATTTGCTGCCGTAATAACAAAACAGAGTCATGAGAACATTCGTAGTAAATACATATTGGTGGTGGCGCTCCGTACAACTCAAAAGGTCGTAAGGAACGAAGACTCGTATGTATATATAAACACTACATAAAGATATAAAGAGGTCTGTCGCACTTGCGGCAGGCCTCTTTTCTTTTTATGGCAAATTCAAAAGGAAAATAACTAAAATAGATAAAAGATGAAAACGTATCAAGTTGACAAGAATGGTTACTATGGTGAGTTCGGCGGGGCCTATGTTCCCGAGATCCTTCATCAATGCGTGGAAAATTTACAGAATACCTATCTGCAAGTGTTGGAGAGCGATAGCTTCAAGGAAGAGTTCGATCAGTTATTGCGTGATTATGTAGGCCGCCCCTCCCCTCTTTACTTGGCCAAACGGTTGAGCGAGAAGTACGGATGCAAGATCTATTTGAAACGGGAAGACTTGAACCATACCGGAGCACATAAGATCAACAATACGATCGGCCAGATCCTCCTAGCCCGCCGCATGGGGAAGACCCGTATCATCGCCGAGACGGGTGCCGGACAGCATGGAGTGGCTACGGCTACGGTATGTGCCTTGATGAATATGGAATGTATCGTTTATATGGGGAAGACAGACGTGGAACGCCAACATGCCAACGTACAAAAGATGGAAATGCTGGGAGCTACCGTCGTGCCCGTGACCTCGGGAAACATGACCTTGAAAGACGCCACGAACGAGGCGATCCGTGACTGGTGCTGTCATCCTTCGGATACGTATTATATTATCGGTTCTACGGTAGGCCCCCATCCTTATCCGGATATGGTAGCCCGGCTGCAATCCGTTATCAGCGAGGAGATCAAGAAGCAACTGCTGGAGAAGGAAGGAAGGGATCACCCGGATTACCTGATCGCCTGCGTAGGCGGGGGAAGTAACGCCGCCGGTACGATCTATCATTTCGTGGATGACGAGCGGGTGAAGATCGTCTTGGCCGAGGCCGGCGGCAAGGGCATCCACTCCGGCATGAGCGCCGCCACGATCCAATTGGGTAAAGAGGGCATCATCCACGGGGCACGTACCTTGGTCATGCAGAACGAGGACGGACAGATCGAGGAACCTTATTCTGTTTCCGCCGGCTTGGATTACCCGGGCATCGGCCCGATCCACGCGAACCTCTCCGTAAAGCACCGTGCGCAAATCCTAGCGGTAGATGATGACGAGGCGTTGGAGGCCGCTTTCGAGTTGACCCGTCTGGAAGGAATCATCCCGGCCTTGGAAAGCGCCCATGCCTTGGGGGCCTTGGCCAAGGTAAACTTCAAGCCGGAAGAGGTGGTGGTACTGACTGTCTCGGGCCGTGGCGATAAAGATATGGACACTTACATTAATTATAAATTATCATGAATTATTCTTTCAAAACGATAAGCAAGAAGGTGATGGGCGACCTTCACACTCCCGTAAGCATCTATCTGAAAGTGCGGGATATCTACCCGGAATCGGCCCTGTTGGAAAGCTCGGACTTCCACGGAAACGAGAATAGCCTTTCCTTTATAGCGCTCCGCCCCTTGGCGAGCATCGGTATCAACAACGGGGAATGCACGGCGACCTTCCCCGACGAGACCCGTGAGGTTACCCCGCTCACCGAAGACTATAACGTACCCGAGGCGATGAACGCTTTTCTCGGCCGCTTCAAGGTGGAGGGAGCGGACAAGAAAGTCTGCGGATTATTCGGCTACACGGCTTTCGATGCCGTCCGTTATTTCGAGAACATCCCGGTCATGGAAGTTCATCACGAGGAGAACGACGCCCCCGATATGCTATACATATTATATAAGTATATCCTTGTCTTCAATCATTTCAAGAACGAGTTGACCCTAGTGGAGATGCTCCAAGAGGACGAGGCTAGCCGGCTGGAAGAAATCGAGACATTGATAGAGAACCGTAACTTCGCCTCCTATAACTTCCAGACAGCGGGTCCCGAGACCTCCCCGATCACCGGCGAGGAATACAAGGCGATGGTCCGCCAAGGCATCAAGCACTGCCTCAGGGGGGATGTCTTCCAGATCGTATTGAGCCGTCGCTTCGAGCAACCGTTCAAGGGAGACGACTTCAAGGTGTACCGGGCTCTTCGCAGCATCAACCCCTCTCCTTATTTGTTCTATTTCGATTTCGGAGGTTTCCGTATCTTCGGCTCTTCCCCCGAGACGCATTGCAAGGTAACGGGCAGACACGCCAGCATCGACCCGATCGCCGGGACCGCTTTCCGTACCGGTAATATCGAGGTAGACAAGCAGCGTACCGAGGCCCTGCTTGCCGACCCCAAGGAGAACGCCGAGCACGTGATGCTGGTAGACCTCGCCCGCAACGACCTCAGCCGGAACGCCCACGACGTGCAAGTGGATTTCTATAAGGAGGTACAATACTACAGCCACGTCATCCACCTCGTATCCCGTGTGAGCGGCGAGATCAACACCGATAGCGACCCGGTAAAGACCTACGTCGATACCTTCCCCGCCGGCACATTGAGCGGAGCCCCCAAAGTACGGGCCATGCAACTGATCACCGACATCGAGCATCATAACCGGGGTGCTTACGGCGGCTGTATCGGCTTTATCGGTCTGGATGGTGATTTGAACCAAGCGATCACGATCCGTACCTTCGTCAGCCGTGGCAACGTACTTTACTATCAGGCGGGAGCCGGGATCGTGGCTAAGAGCAACGATGAGCGTGAATTGCAAGAGGTAAACAATAAGCTGGGAGCCTTGAAGAAGGCGATAGATCTAGCGGAGAAATTAATCAATTGATTATCCGGTTGTAGAGACGGGGCGTGCCCCGTCTCCCACAGTCTGATAGTATTTTAAGTTACCATTTTGAAAGGATGAGACGGGGCGTGCCCCGTCTCTACAACAACAACAATATATATAAAATGAAGATATTATTATTTGATAATTACGATTCCTTCACCTACAATTTGCTACATATATTGAAGGAACTGGGTACGGACGTAGAGGTACACCGCAACGACAAGATCTCCTTGGAAGAGATAGAGCGTTTCGATAAGATCTTATTATCCCCGGGACCGGGCATCCCCGAGGAAGCCGGCATCCTCCTCCCCTTGATCCGCCGGTACGCCCCGACAAAGAGCATCCTAGGTGTCTGCCTAGGCGAGCAGGCCATCGGCGAGGCATTCGGCGCCACATTGATAAACCTTACCGACGTGCATCACGGCGTTTGCTCCGATATACGAATTGTCGCTAAAGATCCTATCTTCGAGGGACTGGAACCGGGTATACGTGTTGGGCGTTATCATTCTTGGGCGGTCTCCAAGGAAAACTTCCCGGATTGTCTGGAAATTACGGCGGTCGATACGGAAGAAGGACAGATCATGGGCTTGCGCCATCGTGAGTACGATGTACGAGGTATCCAATTCCATCCGGAATCCGTGTTGACACCCAAAGGGAAGACTATTATAGAGAACTGGCTGAAACGCTAATTACCTCCTAAGGCACTTATAGTTTCTTCCTAACGAAACATCAGTTTCTCTATGGTGAAACTAATGTTTCTCAAGCAAGAAACAAGAGTTTTCCCCTAGAGAAACAAAAGTTTTTCGATAAAGAAATATCGCAAAACTGCAATATTTTATCATTCAACACATTACAGACATGAAGCAAATATTATACAGATTATTCGAGCACCAATATCTAGGCCGGGAAGAAGCCCGGAACATCCTCCAGAACATAGCGGAGGGACGCTACAACGATTCCCAGATCGCCAGCCTGATCACCGTATTCCTGATGCGCAGTATCTCTGTAGAGGAATTGACCGGATTCCGGGAAGCTTTGCTGGAGATGCGTGTACCGGTAGATTTAAGCGAATACAAACCGATCGATATCGTAGGTACCGGAGGCGACGGAAAAAACACGTTCAACATCAGTACCTGTTCCTGTTTCGTAGTGGCCGGTGCCGGTTACAATGTCGTAAAGCACGGTAACTACGGGGCTACCTCGGTGAGCGGCGCCAGCAACGTGATGGAGCAACACGGCGTAAAATTCACGAACGATATCGATAAGCTACGTACCTCCATGGATACCTGCCATATCGCCTACCTCCACGCCCCCTTGTTCAACCCGGCGCTGAAAGCGGTAGCTCCGGTACGGAAGAGCCTCGGCGTACGCAGTTTCTTCAATATGCTCGGCCCGCTGGTCAACCCGGTCATGCCTACTTACCAATTGTTAGGCGTATATAACCTCCCGCTACTCCGCCTATATAATTATACGTATCAAGAGAGCTGTACCCGTTTCGCCGTGGTACATAGCTTGGACGGTTACGACGAGATCTCCCTCACGGCCGATTTCAAGGTAGCCATGCCGGAGAAAGAGAAGCTTTATACCCCGGAGATGCTCGGATTCAAACGTTGCACGGAAGCGGACCTCGATGGCGGAGAGACCCCGGAGGAAGCGGCCCGTATCTTCGACGCCGTATTAGGGAACAGGGCTACCGAGGCCCAAAAGAGCTGCGTGATCGCCAACTCCGCCTTCGCCATCCAAGTGATCTGTCCAGAGAAGAAGATCGAGACGTGTATCGCCGAGGCACGTGAATCATTGGAAAGCGGAAAAGCATTGGCTACATTCCGTAAATTTATATCTTTGAACCAAAGATAAAGAAACATATCCTATGAAAAAGGACATCTTACAAGATATTATCGCCAATAAGCGCATCGAGGTAGCCCGGCAGAAACAGGCCGTAAGCTTACAGACCTTATTGGCTTTAGGTAGCGACCGTATGGAGCGTGACACACGTTCCATGCGTGCGGCGCTGGAATCATCCCCCTCCGGTATTATCGCCGAGTTCAAGCGTAAAAGCCCCTCCAAGGGCTGGCTGCATCCGGGTGCGAATATCGCCGACGTGGTGCCCGCTTACGAGGCCGGAGGAGCCTCCACCTGCTCGATCCTTACGGACGGGGATTTCTTCGGAGGTTCCTTGGGCGACTTGCAAAAGGCCCGCAAGCTGGTGGATCTCCCATTACTTCGCAAGGACTTCATCATCGATACCTACCAACTCTTCCAAGCCCGGGTGATGGGCGCCGACGCTGTCTTGTTGATCGCCGCCGCCCTTACGGAAGAAGAATGCCGGATACTCGCCGAGACCGCCCATAGCCTGCAATTGGAAGTCTTGCTGGAAGTCCATAGCGAGGACGAGCTCAAATACATGAATGCGGATATCGATATGCTCGGCGTGAACAACCGTAATCTCGGCACCTTCCATACGGATGTAAACAACTCATTCAAGTTGGTCGATAAGATGCGAGGCTTCTCCCCTCTTTTAGTGTCCGAGAGCGGAATATCCGAGACCGATACCGTACGCCAATTGCGTGAGGCCGGTTTCCGTGGATTCCTGATCGGAGAGACCTTCATGAAAACCGAGAGGCCGGGCGATACCCTAGCCGATTTTATAGGAGGACTGGCATGATCATCAAAGTATGCGGAATGCGAGACTCCCGGAACATCCAAGAAGTCTCCGCCCTAGCCGTCAACTGGATCGGCCTCATCTTCTACGAACGCTCCCCGCGCTTCATCGGGCAAAGCCCGACGAAGCAGTGGACAGTGGACAGTGGACAATTGACAGTTAAATACCGCTTGTCGCAACTGTCAACTGTCAACTGTCAACTATCAACTAAAAAAGTGGGCGTTTTCGTCAACGCTACCATCGAGTCCATGATGGAGACAGCCTCCGCCTACAAGCTAGACTATCTCCAACTTCACGGTAACGAATCGCCGGAAGATTGCCACACCCTACAGAAAAGAGGATACTCCTTAATCAAAACCTTCCCGATCGCCTCCAAAGAGGATTTCAAGAAGACCAAGGAGTATGAGGGCCGAGTGGATTATTTCCTTTTCGATACGAGATGCGAGGGCTATGGAGGCTCAGGCAAACGTTTCGATTGGTCCATCCTAACCGAATATAAAGGAGAGACTCCCTTCTTGCTCAGCGGAGGCATCCGTCCGGAAAACGCAGAGGCGATCCGGAACTTCCGGCATCCCCGTCTCGCAGGTATCGACCTCAACAGTGGCTTCGAGATTGAGCCGGGATTGAAAGACGTCGACAAACTAAAGAATTTCATCCAACAAATTTTACATCCAGCTGTAGAGACGGGGCGTGCCCCGTCTCCCACCGTCTGATAGTATTTTTAAAATAGAATTCAAAATGAATCGCATCACAAACTTATTCCAGACCCAGAAAGACGGAATACTCTCCGTCTATTTCACCGCCGGTTATCCGAACTTAAACGATACGGCAAGCATCTTAAAAGCCTTACAGGCTAAAGGTATCCACATGGTAGAAGTAGGAATCCCTTTCTCCGACCCGATGGCAGACGGCCCCGTCATCCAAGAGGCCGCCACGCAAGCGTTGCGTAACGGGATGTCACTGCACCTCCTATTCGAGCAATTGAAAGAGATCCGGAGCGAAGTACAGATCCCGATCATCCTAATGGGCTACCTGAACCCCATCATGCAATACGGTTTCGAGAAATTCTGCGAGAGTTGCATAGAGGCCGGCGTAGACGGAATGATCATCCCCGACCTGCCTTATGCCGATTATATCTCCGACTACAAGGAGATCGCCGATCGCCATGACCTAAAAATGATCATGCTGATCACCCCAGAGACCTCCGAGGAACGAATCCGGCAGATCGATGCCCATACCAGCGGATTTATCTATATGGTATCCAGCGCCGCCACGACCGGAGCCCAACAAGACTTCAACGAACAAAAGCAGGCCTATTTCCGTCGTATCAACGCCATGAACCTACAGAATCCCCGCTTGGTAGGTTTCGGCATCAGCAATAAAGCCACTTTCGAGGCGGCGACAGCCCATTCTTCCGGTGCCATCATCGGTAGCAAGTTCGTCCAGTTACTAAAGAGTGAAGCTACTCCCGCCGAGGCGGTCGATAAGTTACTGGAAGCCCTAAAACAATAGGAACCCTATTCATGTTTACATATAAAAACAGTAAATAGTCCTATGAATAACTTCACTTTTCACAACCCAACCCGTTTATTATTCGGTAAGGGCATGATTGAGAAACTGAGTACGGCCATCCCGATGGTGCATCGCATCATGATCACCTTCGGAGGAGGTAGCGTAAAGCAAAACGGTGTGTACGACCAAGTGATCAAGGCGCTAAAGGATCGTGACTATATCGAGTTCTGGGGCATCGAGCCTAACCCCACCATCGAGACCTTGCGAGAAGCTATCCAGATAGCGAAAGGCAAGCAGGTGGATTTTCTATTGGCGGTAGGCGGTGGCTCCGTCATAGACGGGACGAAGCTAATCTCCGCCGGCATCCTGTACGACGGTGATCCTTGGGAATTGGTACAGAAAGGGTATTACTATCATACCGTGCCCATGGGTACCGTACTGACCCTGCCCGCCACAGGTTCCGAGATGAATAGCGGGGCCGTGATCTCCCGGAAAGAGACGCAAGAGAAATTCCCGTTCTACAGCAATTTCCCCGTATTCTCGATCTTGGATCCGGAGACGACCTTCAGTCTACCCCCGTATCAAGTGGCTTGCGGTATCGCCGATACCTTCGTCCACGTGATGGAGCAATATATGACTACGACCGACCAATCCCGCTTGATGGATCATTGGGCGGAAAGCATCTTAAGCACCTTGGTTGAGATCGCCCCGAAGATTAAGGAAGATCCGAGGAATTACGACCTGATGGCAGATTTCATGCTATCCGCCACGATGGGCTTGAACGGCTTTATCGCTATGGGCGTAACGCAGGACTGGGCTACCCATATGATCGGACACGAGCTAACCGCCCTTCACGGATTGACGCATGGAGCGACCTTAGCGATCGTCTTCCCCGGAACCTTACGCACCCTACGCAAGCAGAAAGAGGGCAAGATCCTGCAATACGGCGAACGGGTATGGGGTATCCATAGTGGAACGACAGAGGAACGGGTAAGCCAAGCCATCGAGAAGACCGAGCAATTTTTCCAAAGCCTCGGTTTATCTACCCGCCTCAGCCAAGAGAAGATCGGCGATACGACAATCACCGAGATCGAGAATCGCTTCAATGAACGAAACGCCGCCTTCGGGGAGGCGAAGAATGTAACGGGTAGCGTGGCACGGGAAATATTGGAGAGCTGTAAATAACGTACAACTTGTAGAGACGGGGCGTGCCCCGTCTCATCCCCTCAAAAGGGTATAGATTTTATCTTAACAGGACTACTACTTGGATCGGGCCATGCGCCCCGAATACCAAGGCTTGTTCAATGTCAGCAGTCTTTGAGGGACCGGACATGAAGACTCCGTAATCATAATCCATAGTGGCAGTACGGCGGTAAGCCTCATTCATCGTATGAACCAATTGAGTCTTGTCCAACAAGATCACCAAAGCGTTCGAGATAAAGTACAGACCTTTATAACGTACCTGACGGGGTAACCAGACAGCGGCATTCTCCGCCACGCCGAAACTACCCTCCACCACAGATACGTCCGTTCCGTTCAACTCCCGGGGATCGGTCAGCCCATCCGGGTTAAAGGTAGCGCAAGTAATCTCCTTCAAATTCGAGGCGATACGTTTCGCCTCCGGAAACTCACGGCGGATCACCTCATTCACATCCTCGCCGGGCTTTAACTCGATGGCCTTGCCACCCGCCCCGGCTAACACCTCCGAGAACGTAGCCAACTTATCCGCATAGGTAATCGCCTCCAACGTAAGCTCAGGCATCTCGTGGCATGTACCCGTATGACGACGGATACTCGCCAATATAGAATCTTTACTACTCATTATCTCACCTTATTATTCTTCCACATATCATTAAACGACTCCTTGGCGAAAGCCGGAAGCTCACGTCCCTTGCCCCAAGCGTTCAAGCCATTGTAGACCATGAAACGGGGCAAATGATTCACTACCGGAGCAAACTTCAACGCCGTATTGAACAATCCCGGACGTTCCATCAAGAACTTCATGCCGAAAGACATCACTTTCTTCTCCTTGCTCGCCTTACCGATCTTATCCAAATCTTGCCGCCAACGGTAAATCTGCTCGCCCAAATCGATCTTTACCGGACAAACGTTCGAGCAAGAAAGACATAAGGAGCAAGCCGATACGTTATCCGAATATTCCTCCGGATTCCTCAGCATACCCAAGTTGATCCCGATCGGTCCCGGAATGAAATACGTATACGAATAGCCACCACTCCTGCGATATACCGGACAGGTATTCATGCACTCGCCACAACGGATGCAATTCAACGTACGAATATGATCCGGTTTCGCCAAGATATCACTACGCCCGTTATCCACGATAATGATATGGAACTCTTGTCCCTCGGACGGACGGCGATAATGGGAAGTATAAGACGTGATGGGTTGCCCCGTACCCGAACGAGCCAGCAAACGAGTGAATACGCCCAATGCCTCCAGATTCGGTACGATCTTCTCCATCCCCATCGTAGCGATATGCACCTTCGGGAAGGAGGTTCCCATATCGGCGTTTCCCTCATTGGTACAAACCACGATCTCGCCCGTAGAGGCGACGGCGAAGTTAGCGCCCGTCATCGCCACGTCGGCATGCAGGAATTTCTCACGCAGATTCTTACGGGCGGCATGCGTCAGGTAGGTAGGGTCGATATTCCCTTTCTCCGTTCCCATCTCACGCTCCATCATCTCGCTGATCTGCTCCCGTTTAATATGGATCGCCGGCATCACGATATGGCTCGGGGCCAAATGCATCAATTGCAAGATACGCTCACCCAAATCGCTCTCCACCACATCGATTCCTTTCGACATCAAGAACTCATTCATATGGCATTCCTCCGTCAGCATCGATTTGCTCTTGATCAGGTTCCGGGCATCATGCTGGCGCAAGATCCGCAAGACGATCTCGTTATGCTCCTCGGCATCTTTCGCCCAATGCACGATAGCCCCGTTGGCGATCGCATTTTTCTCGAACTCCTCCAGAAGCGTGTCCAGATGGCTGTTGGAGTAAAGCTTGATCTCCGAAGCCAACTCTCTCAACCGCTCCCACTCGGGAAGCGAATGGCTCATCTTATCCCGTTTGGTACGTACCATCCAAAGCGTATGGTCGTGCCAAGCCTCATTCTCCTTATTCTCTAGGAAACGGGCCGCAGCTATAGCATGTTTCGTACTCATAATCCGGACGCTAATATTTGAACGATGTGAATAGTCTTGATCGGAAGTTTCTCCCGCTTGATAACCCCTTCCATATGCATCAGGCAAGAGCTATCCGCCCCGGTGATATACTCGGCGCCGGTACTCATATGATCCTTTACCTTGTCTTGTCCCATGCAAGTAGAGACCTCAGGCTCCTCGATGGCGAACATACCGCCGAAACCGCAACATTCGTCCACCCGCCTCGGCTCGAACACCTCGATACCTTTCACCAAGGAAAGAAGATCACGTAACTTGGAATAGTACGGGATATTACGCTCGCTGGGCGACGAGAGATGCAACTCACGCACCCCGTGGCAACTATTATGGATACTCACCTTATGCGGGAAAACGGCCGGCAGGGATCCCGGTCTCACCACGTCGTGCAAGAACTCGCAGATATCATAAATCTTCTTACTGTTCATACAAACGTGATCCCGCTTTCCCAATATATGGGGATGGTTCTCTTTTACGAAGGCTACGCAACTGGCCGAGGGGCCTACCACGTAGTCATAGTTCTTAAACTGTTCCTCCATCCGGAGGGCCAAGCGAGCCGCCTCATCCTCGAAGCCGGCGTTCGCCATGGGTTGTCCGCAGCAGGTCTGGTCCATCGGATAATCGACATCCACACCCACATGCTTCAACAATTTATACGAGGCGATACCCACTTCGGGATACACCGCGTTAATGTAACATGGGATAAATAATCCTACCTTCATACTAATTATATCTTTATATCCTTATATACGACACCGTATATAATTAACACCTAAAGGCCCATCACAACTGCATATTTGCCCTAACCCGGCTCAACGTCTCGGGAGTCATCAACAAATAAGAAGCGATATGGGACAAGGGGGCACGCTGCACGATCTCAGGGTGTTCTTTCAATAAGCGGGCATAACGTTCATTAGCGGTCTCGAAACGAAGGAAATCCGCTTTCCGTTGAGACAGGATCAGCGAATTCTCCAACAGGCGGCGATACATGACCTCGATCTCGTAATCCTCGGCGCACAATGCCAATAAAGGATCATGAGGAATACCATACAGTACCGTATTCTCCAAGGCCTCCACCAACAGATTAGCGGGACGTTGGCGCAAGAAGCTCTCGATGCAAATGAAGATGTTGTCCTCGCTGGCGAAATGCTCGGTCAGCTCTTTCTTATTCTTGAAGTAAAACTGGCGAACCATTCCCTTATAGACATAACCGAGTTGCGTACAAACCTCTCCTTCGCTCAAAAACAGGGCGCCTTTTTTCAATTCTGTCCGGATTAAGATAGAGGCCAGTTTCTCAACAGCTTCCTCACTGAGTAGAATCGATTGCGCCGCAATCCTGCGAGCTATAAATATCGCTGTATCCATATTCATGGTTGTTTTTGTTTGTTTCCGCAAACTTACGAAATAAATACCACTTGATTTACATCAAGCCCCCATTTATTTATATTCCTGCCAACTCTTGATGCAGATATCATCTACGCTCAAGGTACAGAAGGCTTGAATGAAAGCGCTCGCCAGACGGGCATTCGTAATCAACGGGATATTCAGGTCGATGGCGGCACGGCGGATCTTATAGCCGTTGTCAAGCTCGCCGGCGGAAAGGTCACGAGGGATATTCACGACCATATCGATCTGCTTCTCATGAAGCATCTTAAGCGCCTGCGGTTCTCCCTTCTCGCTCGGCCAGTACACCTTCGTACTCGGAATGCCATTCTCCGCCAAGAAACGGTGCGTACCTCCCGTAGCGAATAGGTTGTAGCCTTTCGTCGCCAACATCTTAGCGGCATCCAGCATGGCTACCTTCTGCTTCGGCGTACCGGTGGACAGGAGGATATTCTTCTCCGGAACCCGTTGCCCGACAGCGAGCATACTCGTCAACACCGCCTCGGATACATCGTCGCCCAGACAACCCACCTCGCCCGTGGAAGCCATATCGACCCCTAATACCGGATCGGCTTTCTGCAAGCGATTGAACGAGAATTGAGAGGCCTTGATACCCACGTAATCCAAATCGAACTCATTCTTATTCGGTTTCTCTACCGGCAAGCCCAGCATGACACGGGTAGCCAACTCGATGAAGTTTATCTTCAGCACCTTGCTCACGAACGGGAAGGAACGGCTGGCACGAAGGTTGCACTCGATCACCTTGATCTCATTGCCCTTCGCCAGATATTGGATATTGAACGGGCCGGAGATATTCAGCTCCTTAGCGATCTGCTTACTGATACGCTTGATACGACGAACCGTCTCCACATATAATTTCTGGGCCGGGAACTGAATCGTAGCGTCGCCGGAATGAACCCCGGCAAACTCGATATGCTCGCTAATGGCATACATCACGATCTCACCATGATCGGCCACGGCATCCATCTCCACCTCTTTCGCATGCTCGATGAACTGGCTTACCACCACCGGATGCTTTTGGCTGACGTTGGCGGCCAATTTCAAGAAACGCTCCAACTCCTCTTGATTCGAGCAGACATTCATGGCGGCGCCACTCAGCACGTAACTCGGGCGAACCAATACGGGGAAGCCTACCTCCGCCACGAAGCCATTGATATCCTCCATGGAAGAAAGCTCTTTCCAGCGGGGTTGATCCACGCCAATACGATCCAACATGGCGGAGAACTTCTCACGGTCCTCGGCATTATCGATGCTCTTAGCTGACGTACCCAAGATATTCACATGCTGTTCGTCCAAACGCATCGCCAAGTTATTCGGGATCTGGCCACCGGTGGAGACGATCACGCCGTGCGGGTTCTCCAGCTCGAGGATATCCATCACACGCTCGAAGGTAAGCTCGTCGAAATAAAGGCGGTCGCACATATCATAGTCGGTAGACACCGTCTCGGGATTGTAGTTGATCATCACGGAGCGGTAACCCTCCTTACGGATCGTATTCAAGGCCTGCACGCCACACCAGTCGAACTCCACCGAGCTACCGATGCGGTAAGCGCCGGAACCCAGCACGACAATCGAGCGATGATCGCCCAAGTACGTCACGTCGTTTTCCGTACCGCTATACGTCAGGTACAGGTAATTCGTCCGCGCCGGATACTCGGCGGCCAAGGTATCGATCTGTTTCACCGCCGGAAGAATGCCATGCTCCTTACGGAACTGGCGAACCAACATCATACCCTTCTCCACATCCCCGTCGAGACCGATCGCACGGGCGATCTGGAAATCAGAGAACCCTTGTATCTTCGCCCGGCGGATCAACTCCGGATTGATGCGCCAACGTTGGATCCCCTTCATATCGAAAGCGTGAAGCTCCTTGGAGGTCTGCATGATTCCATATAGTTTCTGTAGGAACCATCGGTCTATCTTGGTAAGCTCATGAATCTGGTCTACCGTATAACCGGCCCGGAATGCCTTCGAGATAACGAAGATGCGGCGATCGGTAGGCTCGTGCAACGCCTTATCGATATCCTCGATCACCAACTCCTTATTCTCCACGAAACCGTGCATACCCTGCCCGATCATACGCAAGCCCTTCTGGATAGCCTCCTCGAAGGTACGTCCGATCGCCATCACCTCGCCAACCGACTTCATGCTGGAACCCAACTCACGAGCCACGCCGTGGAACTTACCCAAGTCCCAGCGAGGGATCTTACATACCACGTAATCGAGAGCCGGCTCAAAGAAAGCGCTAGTCGTTTTCGTCACGGAGTTTTTCAAGTCGAACAAACCGTAGCCCAAGCCTAATTTAGCGGCCACGAAAGCCAACGGATAACCGGTCGCCTTAGAAGCCAAGGCCGAAGAACGGCTCAAGCGGGCGTTCACCTCGATCACCCGGTAATCCTCACTCTCCGGATCGTAAGCGTATTGCACGTTACACTCGCCCACGATACCGATATGGCGAATGATACGGATCGCCAACTCACGTAATTTATGATAATCCGTATTGCTCAAGGTCTGCGAGGGGGCAATCACGATAGACTCTCCCGTATGGATTCCCAGCGGGTCGAAATTCTCCATGTTACATACCGTGATGCAGTTATCGAAGCGGTCGCGCACCACCTCGTACTCTACCTCTTTCCAGCCCTTCAAGCTTTTCTCCACCAATACTTGCGGAGAGAAAGAGAAAGCCTTCTCTACCAACACGTCCAATTCTTCCTCATTGTCGCAGAAACCGGAACCCAAGCCCCCCAGCGCATAAGCGGCACGGACGATGACCGGATACCCCAGCTCAGCGGCCGCACGACGAGCGTCAGCGGCGTTCTCCACGGCCTCGCTCTTGATCGTCTTCACGTCGATCTCATCCAGCTTGCGTACGAACAACTCCCGATCCTCGGTATCCATGATAGCCTGCACCGGGGTACCCAATACCTTCACGCCATACTTCTCCAGCACGCCGCTTTGGTAAAGAGCCACGCCACAATTCAACGCCGTCTGCCCGCCGAAAGCGAGCAAGATACCTTCCGGACGTTCCTTCTCGATCACCTTTTCCACAAAAAAAGGAGTAACGGGCAGGAAATAAACCGTGTCCGCGACTCCTTCCGAGGTCTGTACCGTAGCGATATTCGGATTGATCAATACCGTTTGAATCCCCTCTTCCTTAATCGCCTTCAGGGCTTGGCTGCCTGAATAATCGAACTCGCCCGCCTCACCAATCTTCAAGGCTCCGGAACCGAGTATCAGGACTTTCTTTATATCTTCTTTCATTGCTTTACTTTTTTTAATGTTCTCTTTTAGGGTAAGCCTAAACACCCGTTTAGGGTAGACCTAAACACTCATTTAGGGTTGCCCTAATCCCTCGTTTAGGGTGGGCGTAAATCCCCGGCTACAACAATTCCGTGAATTTATCAAACATGAACTCCGTATCCAGCGGCCCGCTGCAAGCCTCGGGATGGAACTGAGAGGAGAAGAAAGGCTTCGTCTTATGCTTGATACCCTCGTTCGTCCCGTCATTCATATTGATGAACAGCGGTTCCCACTCCTCACCCAGCGTATCGTTATCCACGGCGTAACCATGGTTCTGCGAGGTGATGAAGCATTTCTCCGTGCCTACCATACGTACCGGCTGGTTATGGCTACGATGACCGTACTTCAATTTATAAATAGAAGCACCGCCGGCTTTCGCCAACAACTGGTTACCCATGCAAATACCGCAAATCGGCTTATCCCCGGAAAGCGCCTTACGGATATTCCGCACGGCGGCATCGCAAGTATCCGGATCGCCCGGACCGTTGCTGATAAACAAGCCATCGTATTCCAGCTGATTGAAGTCGTAGTCCCAAGGCACACGGATCACCGCCACGTTACGCCTCAACAGGCAACGGATGATGTTATGTTTCACGCCGCAGTCCAAAAGCACGACGCGCTTTAGGAATTGAGAATTGAGAATCGAGAATCGGGAATCGGAGGCTTCCGATAAAGAACAGGTCTGGCTCGTACCATCGGGCAGGTAACAAATAATCTCCTTGCACGATACCCGATCCACATAGTTCACATGCTCATAATCCTCGATCTTCAATTCCCCATTTCCAATTTCGTTATCGGCATCGCCGATAACGATGCGTCCCATCATCACGCCATGCTCACGCAATTTCTTAGTCAACGCACGCGTATCGATACCGTATATGCCCGGGATCTTCTCCTCCTTCAACCAGTCGCCCAAGCCGCACTCGGCGTTCCAGTGGCTATACTCATGGCTGTAATCGCTAACGATAATCGCCTCGGCGTGGATCTTCTCGCTCTCCATAAACGTAGCGATCCCGTTCGGCTCGAACGTACGAGGCGGGACACCGTAGTTACCAACGAGCGGATAAGTCAACACCATCAACTGGCCTGCGTACGAAGGGTCCGTCAAGCTCTCCGGATATCCGGTCATAGCGGTATTGAACACGACCTCGCCGGCCACCGGTCTCTCATAGCCGAAAGAGTAGCCACGGAAGACGGTACCGTCGTCTAACATCAAAGTTGCTGTTCTGTTTGTCTGCATAGAATCTGTATGTTGTGTCATTTCACTAAATATTCTTCTTCCATATAGTGAATAAAAGCCTCGTTCACTAACCGAGTCCCGCCCGGTGTCGGGTAATCGCCGGAGAAATACCAGTCACCCGGATGCTCCGGACAAGAGGCATGCAAGCCCTCCAAAGTCTGGTAGACAATCTCTACTTTCGCCTGCGTCCCGGCCGGTGTAAGCAACTCCACCATCTTAACGGATATCTCCTCGTCCGTAAACGGGGCGTATATCTCCTTTACGTAATTCACCAACGGACCATCCGCCGCTGTTTGTTGTCGCTTCGCCTTCTGATAAGCGTCCAAGATCACGTATTCCATCCTCCGGTCACGTAACAGGGCCACCGCAGCCTTAAAAGCGATAAACTCGTTCATCCGGGACATATCGATACCGTAATAATCCGGGTAACGTACCTGTGGAGAAGAACTTACGATTACGATTTTCTTCGGATGCAGGCGATCCAAGATACCGATAATACTCTGGCGTAAGGTAGTACCCCGCACGATGCTATCATCTATCACAACCAGATTATCGATAAAAGGTTCAATACTTCCGTAAGTAATATCATATACGTGCGCCGCCAGATCATTGCGGCTATTGCCCTCAGCGATAAATGTACGTAATTTTATATCTTTTATAGCTACTTTCTCCGAGCGGATTCGCATGGAAAGGATTTGCTCCAGTTCCTCTTCCCTAAGCAAGTGACTACGATCGGCGATCCATTCTTTCTTCAGCTTATTCAAATAGTTGTTCAATCCCTCCTGCATCCCGAAATAAGCGACCTCAGCCGTATTCGGGATAAAAGAGAAGACGGTATGATTCAAATCATAATCCACCGCTTTCAAGATCGGATGCACGAGATTATCTCCCAAACGCTTCCTTTCCCTGTAAATATCCACGTCGCTACCCCGTGAGAAGTAGATACGCTCGAAGGAACAAGCCTTATTCTCTTTCGGCTCCACGATCTGGGAGATATGCCACTCGCCTTTCTTGTTGACGAGTATCGCCTCTCCCCGATTCAACTCCCGGATATTCTCTACCTGCACGTTCATCACGGTTTGTATAACCGGACGCTCGGAAGCCAACACGATAATCTCATCATCCGCATAATAGAAGGCCGGACGGATTCCCCACGGGTCCCGTACGCTAAACGACTCGCCACTACCGGTGATACCGCAAATCACGAAACCACCATCCCAGCCCGGAGTACAGCGCTTCAGCACGTTCGACAAATCGATTTGATCCTCGATGGCATGCGTGATATCCATCCCTCTCAATCCTTCCGCCTCACACTTTTGGTACAGGCGCTCCACTTCCCGGTCCAGCCGGTGTCCCAGCTGCTCCAGCATAATATACGTATCGGAATATTTCCGGGGATGCTGGCCGATCGCCGTGATCTCCTCGAATACCTCATGAACATTTGTCAGGTTGAAATTTCCGCAAACGGCAAGGTTCTTTGCACGCCAGTTATTGCGTCGTAAAAAAGGATGGATATAAGAGATTCCGGATTTTCCGGTGGTACTGTAACGGAGGTGGCCCATATAAAGCTCTCCGGCGAAAGGTAGGTTGGCTTTGGCGAATAGCGGATCGTTGAGTTGCTCGGGGGTTAAATCCTTGTAGTGTTCGTGAACTGCGGCAAATATCTCGGTAATAGCTCCGGTCCCGACGGCCCGTTCACGGAACATATATTCCTCTCCGGCATTTGCCTCTAACTTCACGCAGGCTAAACCCGCTCCTTCCTGCCCCCTGTTATGCTGCTTTTCCATCAGCAAATAGAGCTTGTTTAGTCCATACATCCAACTACCGTACTTCTCGTGATAATACTCCAAAGGCTTCAGTAACCGGACCATGGCGACACCACACTCGTGCTTCAATACTTCCATTGTCGAATCAACTTTTTGATTTTGCCGCAAAGATACAGACAATCCCTAACATATTGTTTAAACAAACATAAAATAATTGACACTTTCACGGAAAAAATGTTTTTATCGGACGTTTGGTTAACAAAGCTTACATTTTATAAGCAAAAGGGAGGGTTTTATTTTCAATCCATAAGCCACTCATTTCCCTCTTGAAAGAGGCCTTTCAAAGATATCCATCCGAGAACCGTAATATTTCCGTAACAGAAAGAAAAACACCAATATTCTTTCTAGCACAGAAATATTCTTGCATAAATTCTTTCTATCATAGAAATAATTCGGTAATTTTGTGCGTAAATATAATTTCCATAGAATGAATACAAATATACTCCAAACACTGGTAACGGCCATGCAACGCCGATTAGCGGCTCTTCCGCAGAGATTGCGACCATTTACCACGGAGTTTGATGAGCTCCCTAAAAACCTGATGCTAACCGGTGCCAGAGGATGTGGCAAATCTACATTTCTACTCCATCATTCACAAGGCAGGCGCTTATTATACTTTTCTGCTGATAATCCGAAGATTATTGGCGAACCGCTCTATGACTTAGTTAGTAGCGTATTCATGCTTGGTTATGAAGGTGTTATTATCGACGAGATTCACTACGCATCAAACTGGAGCATACATCTGAAGGCCTTGTATGATGACTATCCAGGAAAAATCATCTGGATTTCAGATTCCTCATCGTTAGTACTTCGTGATGGCAAAGCCGACTTGTCCAGACGTTATGTAGCGATACAGATGCCTTTAATGTCGTTCAGAGAATTTCTATATCTTGAAACTGGCCAAATATACCCCAAGTATAAACTGGGAGACACAATACTACCTACACAACCAGATGCGGAGCTGTTGAACCATTTCCTCAATTATCGTAGTTACGGTACACGTCCTTTCTACCAAGAGAAAGATTTCGAAGCACGTTACATGGCTATCATCGACAAAATTCTCAATAACGATATACCGTTCTTCCTGCCTAGCATTTCCGAAAACAACCTACGTGTGATGCGAGCCATTATCGGCACACTGGCAAACTCCTCAATACCTCGTGTACAAGTCACCTCCTTATGTTCCGACTGGGGAATAGGAGCGGAAAAACTCTATCAACTACTCTTTGTGATGGAAAGTGTAGATCTATTGAAAATAGTAAGGTACCCCAATGACACGAAAGCCCGTAGCACTGGCGCAAAAATGTTGTTCGCAGACCCATGTGCTTATAAGGTTTTGAATGCTGACCAAGGAACGGAACGTGAAGCCTACATTGTCCACTGCTTTTCTAGGGCAGGTTACGAGATAAACGCCATGAAAGACGAGAAGAAAGGTGATTATGTGATTACAAAAGACCATGTATCACAAACCCTAGAAGTTGGAGGAAAAAATAAAAATCCTAAAGAAGCGGATTACGTCTTGAGAGACAACACCGACTACCCTGTAGGCAACGCCATTCCATTCTGGCTCATGGGTATGATGTGGTAGTCTTTTGTAATACAAAGGTGGTGAGAAGCATAATGTCATGTTTCCGGAAACAAAAAAGGTGTCTGAAAAGGATACCTTCTTTTTTGTTATGCTGCCCGTTCATTATCCATTTTTATTTTTAAACCATCTTTGGTCTTCTCAATTATCTCTTTTCGAGAAGCCATCCTACAGAAATAAGTAAAAAACAAAAGAGAACTGACTTTTTTAGCCAGTTTCCTTATATTATGTGCAATAGCAACCAGGGTAAACTCTGTTTTTACCTTCTCCAACCCTCTTAATCTAAACCGGTTCCATGTCGAGTTATGCTTTATCTGCGCAAAGACTGCTTCCGGTTCTATACATCGTCTGCCCCGATGATAAATACCTTCTTCACTCATGAGTTTTTCCCGTGTTTTTTGTTTATACCTGTTAAGGTTATAGTTAACTTCTATGATCCGGTTAGTCTTTGATTTATGACATTGAGATTTCAACGGGCAACCCTCACAGTTCTGTGCCTGATAACGCTTCAGTACGGATACATATCCCAAATCGGACTTACTTTTCCTTTGACCTTTATATTCCATATGTTGTCCCATCGGGCATACGTAATAATCCCTTTCCCGGTTGTAGTAAAGGTTCTGTATGGCAAAAGCATCCTTCTTCCAGGAACGCTTCTGCTCTTTGTGGAAATAATTGTACTTGACAAAAGCCTCTATACCCGCATTTTCCATAAACTCGTAGTTTTGTTCGCTTCCATAACCGGCATCGGCCACTACTATAGAGGATTGCCTATGATAAGTCTCTCGAAAATCTTTCAAAAAAGGAATTAAAGTTCCCGTATCTCCGGCACGCCTGTAAATCGCCAGATTGGTAATAAATTGATTCTCTGTAGCAATCTGTATGTTATAGGCGGGTTTCAATTGTCCGTTTTTCATATGATCCTCCTTCATGCGCATGAAGGTCGCATCCTCATCGGTCTTACTGAAAGAATTACGGTCCCCTAATTTCTCTAATTGCGATTCATATTTGGCAAGGCTGGGCAGATATTCTTCCTGTAGCTTTTTGACTTGCTTCTGCTCAGCTTTGTTCATCCCGCAGAGCCGTTTGTTTAAAGCGCTCACTTTTTCCCGCAAACCACAGGAATCCATATCCGGTAAGGTATCCGGGGTCCTTTCCTGTTTGTCCTGTTCGATATGTTTGTCAACCTCACTAAGGATTGCCTGTATTTTCGATTCCAGTTTTGTCTTGTTCTTTTCCACGCTGCCACGCCAGACAAAAGTGTAGCGGTTGGATGCCGATTCCACTTTGGTGCCATCAATATACTGTACATCCAAACTGACATAGCCGGATTCCTGTAGCAGTAGAACAATGGCTGAAAACAACGATTTTATATGTTCTTTTAAACGTTTGCCACGGAAATCATTGATCGTGCGGAAATCGGGAGTACTATTACCGGACAACCACATGAAGTGAATATTCTCCTGCAAGGCCTTTTCTATTTTGCGGCAGGAATAGATATTGTTCAGGTAGGCATAAAACAGGACCTTGAGCATCATACGGGGATGGTAGCTGCTGGTGCCTCCTCCTTTATATGACCAGAGCAGACAACTGATATCCAACGCATCTACAACACTGTTTACGACACGGACGGGATGATTGGGAGCGATCTTTTCCGATAAACTGACCGGAAAAAGTACATTTTGGTTGGAAGTTAACTCTTTAAATACTATCTTAGTCATCGCTATAATGTTTGTTTGTTGCAACGGTAAGATAATACTTTTTACTGAAATAAACAATAGCAAAAAGGGGCTGTCACACTTTTTGGACAGCCCCATGTTAAAAAACAACGGATTATCTATTTACCAATCTCGAGGGTAGCCTATCTGCCATATCCTCATTTCCTCTGATTCAAAAATTCTACGATCCTTCCACAAGCCAATCCATCCCCATAGGGATTAACCGCCTTGCTCATCGCATCGTAATAAACAGTATCATCAAGCAACGCCGAGACCTCGCT
>NZ_QTMG01000023.1:0-25095 GCF_003635435.1 Parabacteroides sp. AF21-43
CTCTGCCATTTCCCGATAACCATCGGGGGGAGAGGCGGTTAATGTATATTAAGACTGTCACTCATCTTTTCATCAAGATGGATGAAAATCTCGGTGGATGTGCTTTCTATGTTGACGATATTAAAATACGTAAGAACTGCACTTGGTAGTACTTTCTGAGCTAATGTATAAAGTTGATTCGTTTCCATAGAGCAAAGCTAGAGATTTTAAATAGATGAAAATAATTATCCCCACCAATTATCGACTGATCCTATAAAAACTCTATTTCTCCAATAATTATACATTTGGCTTATAATTAATCGAATTTAATAACATGACTTTTCGGAAGAAAAGCTTGCTTACGGAATTTCTTTTTGAAATTCTCGCCTGTTTTTGTATGTCCTAGGTGATAAAAATGGAAGGTGTGGCAAATATCGATAATATCAATTTGCTACACCTTCCATTTTATATCAATTACGAAAACTATTCTTCTTTTTACCGGCTCATCAAGAAAGATTTGAATCCCTCGAAATCTTTTGCCAGCTCGATGCTTTGCTTGGTTCCTTCCATGAAGGCTTTCAGTTTCGCCGGGATCTCGATATCTGCCTCCAATATCTTATCGACCGTTCCTTTGAATTTGGCGGGATGGGCGGTCTCGAGGAATAGACCCGTCTCGGTCTCGCTTAGGTCGCTGTCTAGTAATCCTTGGTAGCCACAGGCTCCGTGTGGGTCGAGGATATATCCCGTCTCTTTATAGACGGCTCGCATCGTAGAGGCGATTTCCTCGTCCGTATAGCGATGTCCGGAGATCAGTGCGCATATTTCTTTATGGGGATCATTGAATGCGCCGAATAGGTCGATGATACGGGCGAAATTACTCGGATCGCCTACATCCATGGCGTTCGCTAGGGTGGCGACTGATGGGCGGGGTGTATAAGTTCCTGTATTCAGGTATTCCAAGAATACGTCGTTACGGTTGTTTGCCGCTACGAAACGTTTGATAGGGAGCCCCATCCAATAGGCGAACAATCCGGCGGTGATGTTTCCGAAATTACCGCTCGGCACGCAAACGACCAGCTCGTCCGCTTTTCCCTGCTTGTCCAGCTGAGCGTAAGCGTTGAAATAGTAGAACGATTGGGGCAAGAAACGGGCTACGTTGATGGAGTTCGCCGAGGTCAGTTTCATATGACGGTTTAATTCCTCGTCCATAAAGGCGGATTTAACCAGCGCTTGGCAATCGTCGAACGTGCCGTCTATCTCCAATGCCGTGATGTTCTGTCCTAATGTCGTGAACTGGCATTCCTGTATCGGGCTGACCTTTCCCTTGGGATAAAGCACATACACGTGAATGCCCGGAACGCCTAGGAATCCGTTGGCGACGGCGCTTCCCGTATCGCCGGAAGTAGCTACCAATACGTTTACTTGCTTCAATCCCTCTTTCTTTATGAAATAACCGAGCAGACGAGCCATGAAGCGCCCTCCTACATCCTTAAAGGCCAATGTAGGCCCGTGAAATAACTCTAAGCTATAGATATTACCCTTTACGGGTACCACCGGGGTCTCGAAGGAGAGCGTATCTTTTACGATACCGTCCAATACCTCCGGCTCGATGTCTTCCCCGAAGAACATCTGAGCTACTGTGCAGGCGATCTCGTGGAAGGACTGGTTCTTCATGTTGGCTATCACCTCCTCGTCCAAGGAGTCAATATACTCGGGCATATATAATCCCTTATCGCCGGCCAGACCTTTTACGACGGCCTCTTCTAGGCTGGCTACAGGGGCTTGTTTGTTTGTGCTGTAATATTTCATGCTCTAATCGTTTAGAAATTCTTTTATAAATTGATCTTTTTCCAGTATGCCATATTTGCCGTTTGATACGGAGAACTCATCAAATGTGGTAACGGAGTCGGGTTGCTCGCCCGGCTTGTAAATCAGGAATGGAACCGGGGTATTTGTATGCGTACGTATGGAGCAAGGAGTGGGGTGGTCCGGAAGGATAGCGATCGCTACCGGCTCGTCCCATTTTTGCGTTTCCTCGTAGATGATACGTACGGCACGGTTGTCCAGATACTCTATCGTCTTGATCTTTAGGTCTACGTCTCCCTCATGCCCGGCCTCGTCGCTTGCCTCGATATGCAGGTAGACGAAGTCGTTTGTCTTGAGGGCCTCAAGGGCGGCGTGCGCTTTTCCCTCGTAGTTCGTGTCGTATAATCCGGTAGCTCCCTCTACGTGAAGCACCTCGAGGCCGGCGTAAACGCCGATTCCCCGGATGAGATCGACGGCGGAGATCACGGAACCTTTCCCGAAGCCGTACATCTCCCGCATCGTTCGCATGGCCGGACGGTAGCCCGGAGACCAAGGCCAGATACTGTTCGCCGGATCTTTCCCCGCTGCCATACGTTTGAGGTTCACCGGGTGATCCTTTAAGATCTCTTGGGACTTGAGGATTAATTCGTTTAATAAATCGGCGGTCTCTCGTGCTTCCGGAACTTCCGGTTTTATCATTAAAGGCCGGAAAGGATGGAGGGGTACGTCGTGTGGTGGCGTGCAATCCAGACGCTTATCGCCTCCTTTGATTACCAATAGGTGGCGGTAGGAGACACCCGTATAGAACTTGACACGGTCGAAGCCTAATCGCTCGTTCAGGCATTGGATCAACTCGTCCGCTTCCTCCGTGGAGATATGGCCGGAAGAGTGATTCTTCAAGATGTCGCCTTCTACGCAGATTAAGTTACAACGCATCGCCATCTCGCCGGGTTGCAGGGCGACGCCTATACTGGCGGCTTCCAATACACCCCGTCCCTCGTATACGGAGGGCAGGTCATAGCCTAATACCGCCATGTTCGCGACCTCGCTACCGGGATGGAAACCATCCGCTACGGTTTTCATCTGCCCGGTTACTCCCAGTTCCGCCAATTTATCCATATAAGGAGTCTTGGCGTATTGCATCGGGGTCTTGCCTCCCAGAGCCTCTATCGGCTCGTCGGCCATTCCATCGCCTAAAATGATAATGTGCTTCATACCTATCGAATATTAGCAATGGATATGATGTCGGCGAATACGCCTGCGGCTGTCACGTCGGCTCCGGCACCATATCCCTTGATGATCATTGGATATTCATGATATCTCTCGGTGGAGATCATGATAATATTGTTGCTGCCCTCCAGTTCATAGAACGGATGGTGGCTGTCTACGGCTTGTAGGCCTACCTCGCAAGCGCCGTTCTCCATCTTCGCCACGAAACGGAAGCGTTTGCCTTCCGCTTCCAGTTGCTGGCGTTTCTCCTCGAAACCGGCATCTGTATCCTTGATATTCTTCCAGAAGTCCTCAAGGGAACCCTCGAAGTACTTTTCCGGGATGAACAGGTTCCGTTTTACGTCGGCTTGCTCCACCGGATAACCGGCCTCACGGGCCAAGATAACCAGCTTACGGATTACGTCTTTGCCGCTAAGGTCGATACGTGGGTCCGGCTCGGCGTATCCGGCTTCCTTTGCCATATGGATCGCTTCGCTGAAAGGGATATCGGCGCTGATCGTATTAAAGATATAATTCAGCGTACCGGAAAGTACGGCCTCCAGTTTCAATATATGGTCGCCGCTATTGATCAAGTCGTTCATCGTATTGATGATCGGGAGGCCGGCGCCTACGTTCGTCTCGAACAAGAACTTGATGTCGCGGTGGCGGGCGGTCTCCTTTAGCTTGGTATAATTATCGTAAGAGGAGGAAGCCGCTTCTTTATTAGCCGCCACGACGGATACGTTATTGTTCATCAACGTCTCGTAAAGAGCCGCCACGTCCGGGCTTGCCGTACAGTCCACGAATACGGAGTTGAAGATATTCATCTTTACGATCTCCTCGCATAGATGTTCCGGGTTACTCTCTTCCCCGTTCTCCTTCAGCTCCTCCAGATAATTGTCGAGGTTGATCCCTTCCCGGCATAAAAGGGCTTTCTTGGAGTTTGAGATACCTACGACATTCAGCTTCAAACCGTTTTGCCGCATCAGTTTCGGTTGCTGGATGCGTATCTGTTCCAATAAATTGCCGCCTACGGTTCCTACACCGGCGATGAAAAGGTTCAATACCTTATATTCGGATAGGAAAAAAGAGTCATGAATGGAGTTCAACGCCTTGCGAAGGTATTTATGCTTGATAACGAAAGAGATATTCGTCTCGGAAGCGCCTTGGGCGCAAGCGATCACGCTGATGCCCGCACGTCCCAGCGTACCGAACAGCTTCCCGGCGATACCCGGGGTACGTTTCATGTTCTCGCCTACGATAGCGACGGTAGCCAGATCTTTCTCCGCTACGGTATCGTTCATATCACCCTGCGCACGTTCCAAGGCGAACTCGTCGTTCAATACTTGTACGGCCAAATCAGCGTCGGCGTTACGTACGGCGAAAGTCGTATTATTCTCGGAGCTGGCCTGCGATACCATGAATACGCTGATGCCATTCTTGGCGAGCGTCTTAAAGATCCGGTAGTTCACGCCGATCACGCCCACCATACCTAAACCTTGTACCGTGATCAAGCAGGTATCGTTGATGGAGGAGATACCCTTGATGATGGCCTTGCCTTCCTCTTTCACCCGCTCTTTCGAGATATAGGTTCCGGGAGCGGTCGGGTTGAAGGTATTCAAGATACGGATCGGGATATTCTTATGATAAACCGGATAGATCGTCGGCGGATAGATTACTTTCGCCCCGAAGTTACACAACTCCATCGCCTCCGTGAAAGTAAGCCGGTCGATTACGTAGGCGGAGCTGATCACACGGGGATCAGCGGTCATGAAACCATCCACGTCCGTCCATATCTCCAAGGTGTTAGCGTCTAAGGCGGTCGCCAAGATGGAGGCGGTATAATCCGATCCCCCTCGTCCGAGGTTCGTAACCTCTCCGGTTTCCGTGCTGGAAGAGATGAATCCGGGCACCAAGGAAACCTTGGGCAGCGGCGAGAAGGTCTCTTTTATGAGCTTGTTGGTCAAGTCGAAATCCACGATATGCTTGTTGAATTGCTTGACTGTCTTGATATATTTGCGTGAGTCGAACAACTTAGCGTCCTTGATCACGTTCGAGACGATCAAGGAAGATAGGCGCTCGCCATAACTTACGATCGTATCGGATGTCTTGGTGGATAAATCGTTAATCAAATAAACACCTTTGAAAATATTGCTCAATTCATCCAGTAAAGCCATCACTTTCTTCTGGACATCCATGCGTACCTCCTTGTCCTCTATCACTCCCTCGATCACGTCCAGATGGCGGGCGATGATCTCCGATAATTCTTTCTCGTAGGCAAGGTCGCCTTTAGAAGCCATGGTAGAAGTGGCCAGTAATTTATCGGTGATGCCCCCTAAGGCGGAGACAACCACGATTACGGGCTCTTCGATAGCCTCTACTATTTTCTTTACACTTAAGATACTATTCACGGAACCTACGGATGTTCCGCCGAATTTTAATACTTTCATCGATATGTATTTTTAATGGTTCATCGAGGATTGACAATCAAGAAAAGGCTTTTTCATGATTAACAACCGACAATAACTGATTGATTAAACTTATTTATGTAAAAGGAGAAATAAAAAAGGATGCAATACGAGATTGCGACATAGCGTGACGTGGTCTACGCGAATGCTTATTAATAGATTCTAACCCCCCAAGGGGTCATCAATGCCCATGTATAATATGAGGACTCTACACTCATCATTGATTTTGTATGCTACTTATTCTTTTATATTATGGGGGCAATATTACGCATTATTTTTCATATTGCAAGCGTTTTTGCTAAAAGATTGACTATTTTGTTGTTCAAGGTCCGCCCGGCTCTTGCTTTGGGTCACTAAATAGACGCCGGAGAAAACAAGTGCGGCCGATACTAGTTTCGTTACGCTAAAACTATCCTGACCGATGAATACGGCGATAAAGGAAGCTACGATCGGTTGGATATAATTGTACATGCTGACGGTAGTCGGGCGGATTCGCTTTAAGGCCAGCGGTATTAATAAATAGGGTATGAACGTGGCCCCGAATAATACGAAGAAAATGGCTCCCAGCTCTTGGCCGTCGAAGACCTCTTTATGGAAAGCCGGGGTATTCCAGATGGATTCGATAGCGAAAGGCAGGGTAATCAGCGTGGAGAACAGGAACATCCATTTCATCATCGTGACGGATGAGTACTTGAGTGTTAGTGGCTTGGATACTACCAAATAGATCGAGTACATGAATCCGCTAACCGTAATCAAGAGGTTTCCCCCTAGACTGCTCGCTTGATTGGAACCTTGCGTGGATTGTAGTATTAAGGAGATCGCCCCGCATATACCAAGCAGTACCCCGAACGTTTTCATCCGTGTGATAGGTTCCTTTAGGATCAGGGCCGCCAAGATCATGACAAAGATGGGGACGGCGGTCGCTATGATGGAAGCGTCTACCGGCGACGTGGTATTCAATCCCCAGATAAACAGCCCTTGGTTCAAGCCTACTCCGCAAAGGGCGCAAAGGCATAGAAGTCCCAAGTCCTTCAACGGCACTTTCTCATAGGGAACGAATAGGGAGGTGATCCAGAACATCACGCAAGCGAAGCTCATCCGCATACTGGTTAACGCCTCGGGTTGCACATGCTCGGGGAGTAGATATTTGGATACGGGCATATTAATGGCGAACAGGATGTTGGCCGCTAAAATAAGGAGATGCCCTTTTAGCTTTTCTTGATTCATCATGAGTACGATCCTAGATTGGTATAATATAATGTATACAGGCTTATGTTTTGGTGAGCAAAGGTCTTACTTTTTTTTGTAAATAAGAAATGATCCGTTAGTAAAGTGTTTTACATACGGATCATTGTCTGTTTAGTCAAGGATGCATCCCGTTTTTATTACGATGAAACGGCCGCTCCTCCCATGATATCCAGCAATTCGTTGGTGATGGCTTGCTGGCGGGTTTTATTATATTGCAAAGTTAATTGTTGGATTAAATCGTTCGCGTTGTCGTTGGCGGTCTGCATAGCCATCATACGGGCGGCGTGCTCGGCGGTCGAGGTGTCGAGTAGGATCGTATAGATGGTTAGGTTCAGCAATTTCGGGAAAAGCCGGTTACGCAACTCTTCCGCCGAGGGCTCAAGGATGTAGTCGGTGGCCGTTTCCGCCGCTTCCGTATCCGAGAGGGAAAGGGGAAGATACGTCTTGTGGGTTACGACTTGTGTCGCCATGTTCTTGAAATGGTGATACAGTAATTCCACCCGGTCCGCTTTACCCGTGACGAACAGCTCCATGAGACGGTTCGCCAAGGATACGGCGCTTTCATAAGACGGCTTTTCGCCGATCGTGACGAAATCAGTGTCGAAGCTATACCCCGCTTTATGAAGCTCATCCGCTATTTTCTTGCCGATAGGGTAGAGGCCTACCTCTATTTGCTGGTTCTTATAAGTCTGGATCGTGGCGGATAACTCTTTCCATATATTGGCATTGAATGTCCCGCATAAACCCGTGCTCGAGGCGAATACGGCGATAGCCACCTTGCTCACCTTACGCTGTTCGGTGTAAGGTGAGTCTAGGTCGCATTCCGCCGAAAGAAGACCGTTTAAGATAGCGGATAGTTTATTAGCATATGTAAGTGTGTGCTCGGTTTGCGTCTGGGCATGATGAAACTTGGCCGACGATACCATTTTCATGGCGGCGGTGATCTTCTGCGTACTCCGTATAGAGGCGATCCGGACTTTTATTTCTTTCAATGAACCCATAGCTCCTTCGCTGTTTTTTCCAATATGCCTCGTATCTCATCATTGATAACGCCGGTCTTTAAGACATCCAGTACGTCCCGTTGATGAGAAGTCCGTAATTCTTGCAAGAACCTTGCCTCGAACTCATGCACCTTGTCCAATGGAACCTCTTTCAGCAGACCTTGCGTTCCGCAATAAAGGATCGAGATTTGCTCTTCCACCGGCATCGGGCTATATTGAGGCTGTATCAGTAACTGGGTATTCTTCTGCCCCTTATCGATCGTGAAAGCGGTGACGGCATCCATCTCGCCCCCGAACTTGGAGAATGATTCCAATTCACGGAACTGAGCCTGATCGATTTTCAAGGTACCCGCTACCTTTTTCATCGCCTTTAATTGCGCGTTACCGCCTACACGGGAAACAGAGATTCCGACGTTGATAGCCGGGCGGTTCCCTTGGTTGAATAAATCGGTCTCAAGGAATATCTGTCCGTCGGTGATAGAGATCACGTTGGTCGGGATATAAGCCGATACGTCTCCCGCCTGCGTCTCGATGATCGGTAAAGCGGTCAAGGAGCCACCGCCTTTCACCTTGTCTCTCATGCTTTCGGGGAGATCGTTCATCTCACGGGCTACCTCCGGCTGGTTGATGATCTTGGCGGCACGTTCCAATAGGCGGGAGTGCAGGTAAAAGATATCACCCGGGTACGCCTCACGCCCGGAAGGGCGGCGAAGGATCAAGGAAACCTCACGGTAGGCGACCGCTTGCTTGGACAGATCGTCGTAGACCACCAAGGCGTGTCGTCCGCTATCCCGGAAGTACTCTCCGATGGCCGCTCCGGCGAACGGGGCGAAATATTGCATGGCTGCCGGGTCGGAGGCGGTCGCACTTACGACAATCGTATAGTCCATGGCGCCTTTCTCTTGCAAGGTGTTCACCAAGGCCGCTACCGTGGAACCCTTTTGCCCGATCGCCACGTAAATACAGTAAACCGGGTTCCCTGCCTCGTAGTTGCTACGTTGGTTGATGATGGTATCGATAGCGATCGAGGTCTTTCCCGTCTGCCGGTCGCCGATGATCAACTCACGTTGTCCCCTTCCGATAGGGATCATAGCGTCTACGGCCTTGATACCGGTTTGCAAAGGCTCGTTTACCGGCTGACGGAAGATCACGCCCGGAGCCTTGCGCTCAAGCGGCATCTCGCAAGTCTCGCCAAGGATCTCGCCTTTCCCGTCGATCGGGTTTCCCAACGGATCGATCACACGCCCGATCATCCCCTCGCTGACATCGATAGAGGCGATACGGCCCGTGCGTTTTACGGTGTCGCCCTCCTTGATTTGGTCGGTCGGACCTAAAAGGACGGCGCCTACATTATCTTCCTCCAAGTTCATCACGATCGCTTCCATCCCGTTATCGAATTGAAGCAACTCGTTCGCCTCCGCATTATCCAGCCCGTAGATGCGGGCCACGCCGTCACTCACCTGCAATACGGTCCCGACCTCCTCCAGCTTGATGCTGGTATGGATTCCTTCCAATTGCTGGCGCAGGATGGAGGAGACTTCACTCACTTTTATCTGTTCTGTCATACTTCTTCTTTTTTATCTGTTTTCGAGTAGCCCGGTACGGATATCCCGTAGTTGCGTCGCATAGCTGGCGTCTATCCGGTAATTGCCGATGCGTAGGCGGAAGCCCCCGATTAGTTCCGGTTCCACGTGGCCGGAGAACTCGATCGTGCATCCCGTCTCTTTCCGCAGCTTGTCTTGCAGGTGAGACTTGACCGCATCGTCTACCGTTACGGCTGTGTCGAATCGTACCCGGGTAATCTTCTTCTCTTTCCGGTACAAATGGATATAAATGTATGCGATGAAGGGCAGTAGTGTCTCCCGTTTATGGGCTAATACCAGATTGATAAAACGTGTATATAGCTCGCATACCTCGATACCCCCCGCCGCCGTAAGCAATTTCACTTTCTCCGGTACGGAAACGATCGGGTTGCTCAAGGCACCCCTAAGCTCCGGCTCCATCGAGAAGCTGTCCGCCAACATCTTCATATCATCATATACCCGGCTTTCCTGTTCCTTGTCTTTCGCTAGGGAGAAAAGCGCTTTGGCATACCGGGAAGAAATAGTTCCTATATCCATACCTTACGATTTACTAAACGATACCTCATCCAGCAGCCGGTCGATCATCTGTTGTTGTTCCTTATCCCGGCCGATTTTCTCTTTCATTACTTTCTCTGCGATAGCGATAGACAGATCCGCTATCTCCGAGCGGACTTCGCGAATAGCTTTCTCTTTTTCTTCGCGGATACGCCGGGTAGCCTCCTCTATCTGCAGATGTGCCTCGGAGACGGCCTTTTTCCGTGCCTCCTCGATGATCCGCTCCTTTTCGGCAAAGGCTTCCTTCAGGACGGCGTTTTGCTTTTCCTTGGCCTCGGCTAGCATCTTCTCGCCCTCGGCTTGGATATGGGCAAGTCGCTCATTCGCCTGACGTGCCGTCTCTAAGGAATTGTCAATGTAAGCTTTCCGTTGTTCGATTGCCTTGACGATCACGGGAAAACCGTATTTGGAAAGGATCACGAAGACAATCCCGAATGAAACGATCATCCAGAATAGAAGCCCTGAATCCGGTGTTAATAAAGACATAGTTTGTTACTTTTTTATTGGAACAACGCTAAGAAACATACGACAATAGCGAACAATGCCACACCTTCTACCAACGCTCCCATAATCAACATCGAGGTACGGATCTCTCCTGCGGCCGACGGCTGGCGTCCAATAGCTTCAACGGCACCTTTACCGATCAATCCGATTCCGATACCTGCACCTATGGCGGCGAATCCCGCTCCTATAGTGGCTCCCATCTTCGCTACGCCCATCCCGGCTGCCGCTTGTAATAAAATAGTCGATAACATAGTGTTTAATTTTAAATTAGTAACCTTAATAATATAATTCTAATACCTTAATTTCTTTGGATTTATTCCCTTACCTTGGCCAATCCGATATAGTTGGCCGACAGCAGGGTGAAAATATAAGCTTGCAAGCAAGCCACTAACAATTCCAGACAGTTCATGAACGCACAGAACAAGACGGATACGATCGTCATACCGAAATTCACGGCTACTCCCATGGTTGCCGTTATGAATATCAAACAGGTTAGCGCCAAGATAATCGTATGGCCCGCCATGATGTTGGCGAACAGACGGATCATCAACGCGAACGGCTTGGTGAATACCCCGAAGAACTCCACGAACGGCATGATCGGCAAGGGCAGTTTCAAGTAGATCGGCGCTTTGGGCCAAAAGATCTCTTTCCAGTACGCTTTCGTGGCGAACAGGTTGACCGCTATAAACGTACAAAGTGCCAATACGCCTGTTACCGCTATATTTCCCGTAATATTAGCGCCTCCCGGGAAAATAGGTATGATTCCGATCAGGTTGTTGATCAAGATAAAGAAAAATACCGTCAGCAAATAGGACGAGAACGGCTTATATTCTTTTCCGATCGCCTCTTTGATCACCCCGTCTTGTATGTAGGAGATGGCCATTTCCATCAATCCGATAAATCCGCCCGGCGCCTCGTTCGGGTGCTTTTTATACCAATGGGCGGTTCGGAGAACGATGAAAAGCAAGAGACCGCAACTGAGGAACAGTCCGCAAACATTCTTGGTCAATGAGAAATCCATCGGGCGAACCTCTTCTCCGGCACTGTTCTTCTCAACAACCTTTCCCGCATGCTCACCTTCCCCGGCGATATAATAATTGTGATGCGTCCGGCCTTGATGTAGATGGGATGACAGGAATAAATCCCATCCTCTTTCCTCGCTTTTTACCAAGATAGGCAGGGGAATCGCAATCTCTTGTCCGTTCCATTCCGTGATATGCCATGTATAGGCGTCTTGAATGTGGGAGAAGACGATATCCTGCACGTCTATCTCGCCGGACGCCGCTTTTGCCGGAGTGAGAAAGCTGAGCCACATCCAGAAAGCGATCCATATGTATTTGTTATCTTTGATTGTACTCATCATCCTTTTCCCTTTTCTCTCTTTTCATTCTTTTCTTTTCAAACAGATATAAAATGTAAGTCTCCAGTCCGAGGTAAATGAAATAGAATAACATCAACGTGAAACCAAATGTCTTTAATTGTTGCCCGACAAACGCCGCGTACATCCATAAGAAGACGAAAGCGAGCGTGAACTTACACAACCGGACTAGCATGTACATGGTTACGGTCACATCTCCGTTTTTCCTTTTTACCCGGTCTAGGAAGAAAGTCATCGCCATGGCCATGACCCAGTAAAAGAAGGGAATGGACGGATACCACGAGAAATAGTGTTCCGGCCAGATGGTATATAATAAACCACCCAATGAAACGCCTATTGCCACGTTGATAAACGTGATCAAACCCATTAACCTCATTTTTAATCTGCCATTCATTGTCGTATGTTTTTATTCGACGCAAACGGATAGGATGTCGTCTTTTACCTCTACGAATCCGCTTTGTATCGTTTGTTCTTGTCTTTTGCCGTTTGCCTTGAACCGGATCGTACCCGCCTTCAACGCTGCTATCAATGGGGCGTGATGAGGCAAGATATCGAATGAACCGGCAACTCCCGGGAATGAGACAGATTCGGTCTCGCCTTCGAAAAGAATGCCGTCCGGTGATACAATTTCCAGTTTCATATCGATTAATTTGCTTGTTCTTTCAGCTGCTTGGCCTTCTCCAAGACATCCTCGATGGTTCCTACGTTTAAGAATGCCTGTTCGGGTATGTCATCCGTTTCCCCGTCCATGATCATCTTGAATCCCCGGATCGTATCCTCTATAGAGACCATGACACCGGGTACGCCAGTGAATTGTTCCGCCACGGAGAAGGGCTGGGACAGAAAACGTTGTACACGGCGGGCCCGGTTGACCGTTAGCCTGTCCTCGTCGGAAAGTTCTTCCATACCGAGGATGGATATGATATCTTGAAGTTCCTTGTTCCGTTGCAGGATTTGTTTTACCCGTTGCGCTGTGTCGTAATGCTCCTTGCCTACGATCAGCGGATCAAGGATGCGGGATGTAGATTCCAGCGGGTCTACGGCCGGATAGATACCGAGTTCCGTGATCTTGCGGCTGAGGACGGTTGTTGCGTCCAAATGCGTAAAGGTAGTCGCCGGAGCCGGGTCCGTCAAGTCATCGGCAGGAACATACACCGCCTGTACGGAGGTGATGGAGCCCTTCTTGGTTGAAGTGATACGCTCTTGCATAGCTCCCATTTCCGTGGCCAATGTCGGTTGGTAACCTACGGCGGAAGGCATACGCCCCAGCAAGGCGGAAACCTCGGAACCGGCTTGGGTGAAACGGAAGATATTATCGATGAAGAATAATATATCTTTTCTTTCTCCCTCAGAGGCTTTGTCACGGAAGGATTCGGCGATCGTCAAACCGGATAAGGCCACGGACGAGCGGGCGCCCGGCGGTTCGTTCATCTGCCCGAATACCAAGGTAGCTTGCGACTTAGCCAATTCATCGTAATCGATCTTCGACAAGTCCCAGTTACCTGCCTCCATACTCTTCTTAAACTCCTCGCCGTATCGGATGACACCGGATTGGATCATTTCACGCAATAGGTCATTTCCTTCACGTGTACGTTCACCCACACCGGCGAAGACGGAGAATCCGTTGTTTTTCTTTGCGATGTTGTTGATCAATTCCATGATCAATACCGTTTTGCCCACTCCGGCTCCTCCGAAAAGTCCGATCTTACCTCCTTTGGCGTAAGGTTCCAATAAATCGATTACTTTAATACCCGTGTACAGGACCTCTTGGGTCGTTGTCAGATCCTCGAATTTAGGAGGCTCACGATGGATGGGAAGAGCCCCGTCTTTAGTAAGCTGGGCCATGCCGTCGATAGGGTCGCCTGTGACATTCATTAAACGTCCTTTGACTTGGTCGCCGGTCGGCATGGTGATGGGCATTCCGTATGACATGGCCTCCATGCCTCGTCTCAATCCGTCGGTCGTATCCATCGCTACGGTACGGACGGTGTTTTCCCCGATGTGTTGCTGAACTTCGACGATCAAGATCTTTCCGTTCGGGCGGGAAATCTCCATGGCGTCGTGGATACGGGGGAGGGTTACTGTTTCTTCTGTCCCATAATCAAAGTGGATATCCACTACCGGGCCGATAACCTGTGAGATATAGCCTTTTATTTCTCCCATAAAGCCTATTTGTTATTTATCTTAACCTATTAAAATGTCGTTGCAATATTACGTTTTATGGCGTTTCGATCCTTGAAAATAGAACTTTTTGTGTCTTTTTGAGATTAGTTAAACTTTAAACTATTTAGCTATAGTTCCGAAATAGACCAATTTGTTTCTTATTTGGACGAATCAGAAAGCTATAGTCAAATTTCTAAGGCATAGATAGATAAGGAGATACGAATTTGCTGCCTTTTTGATAGTAAAGGTGATAGTTCTGTTTTATTTTGTTAATCCATAATAGGGGTGTTTTTAATGGTATCGGATAGTTATTTGTGGTTCTGTTGAGCAAGTGGTGATATTTATGTAATTTTGTACGTCAACAATACTAAATAAACATGAAACGAATTATTGAGATATGTGCGAACTCCGCTCAAAGCTGTGTGGAGGCGGAGGCGGGAGGCGCTACCCGTGTAGAGCTTTGCGCCGGGATACCCGAAGGGGGAACTACACCTAGTTATGGAGAGATCAAGACGGCGAAGGCTCTGACTTCCAAGATCGATATCAATGTGATTATCCGTCCGAGAGGCGGTGATTTCTTGTATACGGAAGCCGAGGTGCAATCCATGCTATTGGATATAGAACTGTGCAAGGAGCTAAAGGTGCATGGCGTCGTTTTCGGCTGTCTTACGAAAGACGGGGATATCGATGTACCCTTGATGCGGCGCTTGATCGAGGCGGCAAAACCTCTGTCCGTAACTTGTCATCGTGCTTTCGATGTTTGCCGGGACCCATTCACTGCGTTGGAGCAGCTAATCGAGTTGGGATGCGACCGTATCTTGACCTCCGGCCAGCAATCGGATGCCGTGAAAGGAATCCCCTTGATCGCCGAGCTGGTGAAACGTGCGGACGGACGGATCATCATCATGCCGGGATGTGGCGTACGTGAGAATAATATCGGGAAAATAGAGGCGGAGACAGGAGCGAAAGAGTTTCATACGTCCGCCCGAAGTATCGTATATAGTAAAATGGAATACCGCAATGAGAATGTCCCGATGGGAAGCAGTATCGTGTCCTCCGAATTCGAGACGGTGCAAACGGATCGGGAGAAGGTAAAAGCATATATTTAAGTGCCGGTATAGGCGTGAGCCTGTGTCGGTATTGGTGTAGCCCTACGCCTATACCGGCATCGCCTCATGCCTATACCGGCGTGGGGCGATACCAATACTCGTATGCGGGTGAAATGTTTTTTCTTCCCAAAAAGATTGTTTATCTTTGCGCCTCCATTAGATAAAAGATGCTAAATGTAACAGTGAATAATCGTTTTGGGCTTCACCAGCGTATCATGCTTATGATCATGTTGGTGCTGTTACAGTTTTATTCCATTGGAAGCGATTTCTTTCCGGAGAATATTACCACTACCTCGATGGAAATAGTCGATAAAGAGGCACCCGATGTGTTGTTGGATTTTGACGATAACGCCTCCTTGCGAACGGTACGTCAGGAGCAAGTGCAAATTCGAGCCTTGGAGATCGATTTGATATGGGACTTGTTTACGATTCTGGATTTACATGAATTAATTCATTCCTTGGAACTACGGCAATGCGCCAAGCTTCCTTTATTTTATAACCTACACAAAGCACAGAATTTCGTTTGGTTCTGTTCCTATCTGATTTAGCAGAACTTACCTGTTTCTTATTGTCGCGCATGGGGTGATTCGCCTATGTGCTTTTCGTCGTATTCAAATAATTATAAATCTATAAGTTTTATGAGGATAAAATTGTTTTCTAACTATTTACCCTTACTATGCTTAACGGCTTGTGTATGGGTATCTTGTAGCCAAAACCGGGAGAAAAAGTCCGGGAAGAAAGATCATACGCCGGTGATGCGGTTAACCACGACCACGATCGAGGTGCCGCAGTCGTATGTAGCGGATGTACAAGCCGTACAGTTTGTAGAGGTGAAACCTAAAGTGGAAGGATTCGTGGAGGCCGTCCTCGTGGACGAGGGCGAGCACGTGAAGAAAGGGCAGGTGCTTTTCAAGCTTTCCTCGGCGGAATTGTACGAGGAGGTGAAAGAGGCGCAAGCCCATCACAAACAGGCCCAAGCCGAGTTGAAGATGGCGGAGGTAGAGGTAGACCGCATCAAGCGTTTGGTGGAGAAAGATATCATCTCGCCGATCCGTCTGGAGCAGGCGATGGCCGAGGCGGACGTGGCACGCTTGCAGGTGCAACAGGCCAAATCCCGTTTGCAACGTGCGGAGACTAATTTCTCGTACACGACGATCACGGCTCCTTTCGAGGGATACGTGGACCGCATCCCCTTTAAGGTGGGAAGTTTGGTTACGCCGAGCAGCTTATTGACCTCCTTGACGGACGTATCGGATATGTTCGCTTATTTCAAGATCAACGAGAAGGAGTATCTGGAATATAAACGGACGCAGTTGAGCGGTATCGACCAGCCGGAGTATAATAATCTGGAACTGATCCTTTCCGACCAATCCACCTATCGGTATAAAGGGAAGGTAGAGACCGTGGAGGGCGACTTTGAGCGGGGTACCGGATCGATCGCTTTCCGTGCCCGTTTCGCGAACCCGGAACGTTTGCTGCGACATGGCGTATCCGGTAAGATCCGGATGCTGACCAAGATGGAGAACGTGGTCTTGGTTCCCCAGCAATCCACTTTCGAGATTCAGGATTTCACCTATGTATATACAGTAGCGGAAGATGGAAAGGTGAGCGTACGCAGCTTCGAGCCGTTGGCTCGCCACGGTTCTTATTACGTGACACAGGATTTGCCGGACCAGACCGTTATCGTCTACGAGGGTGTTCAGATGATCACGGACGGCATGACTATCAATCCCGATATGGTAGATGGAGCCACGATCCGTCGTCAATTGGAATCGTCTAACGAAATCGAGAATAATAAGTAAGCCCTATGTTTGAAATATTTATCAGACGCCCTATCTTATCGGGCGTGATCTCGGTGGTAATTGTCTTCTTGGGATTGCTGGCGATCAACTCCTTGCCGATCACCCAATTTCCGGATATCGTGCCCCCATCCGTTACCGTTACCGCCCGTTATACCGGAGCGAACGCCGACGTGATGGCGAAAACGGTGGCGACCCCGCTGGAGCGTGCCATCAACGGCGTGCCCGGAATGACCTATATGACCTCTGTTTGTACGAACGACGGTATGTCCTTGACTACGATCTATTTCAAGGTCGGTACCGACCCGGACGTAGCTTCCGTGAATGTGCAGAACCGTGTGACCACCGTGCTGGATGAGCTTCCGGAAGAGGTGATCCGTGCCGGCGTGATCACGGAGAAGGAGGTGAACAGTATGTTGATGTACCTGAACATCATGAGCTCGGATAGTACCCATACGGAGAAATTCGTATATAATTTCGCCGATATCAATATCTTGCGTGAGTTGAAGCGCATCGACGGCGTGGGATTCGTGGAGATCATGGGTAGCCGCGACTATGCGATGCGTGTATGGCTGAACCCGAACCGATTGGCGGCTTATAATATGTCGCCGCAAGAGGTTACGGAGGCGATCCGCTCGCAGAATATCGAGGCGGCGCCGGGTAAGACGGGTATCAGTTCCGACAAGATCCCGCAGCAATTGCAATACGTCTTGCAGTATAGCGGTAAGTTCAGCACGCCGGAGGAGTATGGCGAGATCGTCTTGAAAGCCCTGCCGGACGGTTCCGTGCTTCGCCTGAAAGACGTGGCTACGATCGAGTTTGATTCCGAGGATTATAATATGATCTCCATGACGGACGGAAAGCCCTCGGCCTCTATCATGATCAAGCAGCGTCCGGGCTCGAACGCCCGTGAGGTGATCCAGCAGATCAAGGCGAAGATGGAGGAATTGAAGGAAACGACGTTTGCCCCGGGTATGGAATATAATATCTCGTACGACGTATCCCGTTTCTTGGACGCTTCCATATCGGTCGTGCTCAAGACCTTGCTGGAGGCGTTTATCTTGGTATTTATCGTGGTGTATCTTTTCTTGCAGGATTTCCGGTCTACGTTGATACCCGCTATCGCCGTTCCGGTATCGTTGATCGGTACGTTCTTCTTTATGCAGATGCTGGGTTTCTCGATCAATATGCTGACTTTGTTCGCCTTGGTGCTCGCTATCGGTATCGTGGTGGATAACGCGATCGTGGTGGTGGAGGCGGTCCACGTGAAGATGCACAACGAGAAGCTGCCCCCGTTGAAGGCGACGAAAAAGGCGATCGGTGAGATCGGAGGGGCGATTATCGCTATTACGCTGGTGATGTCCGCCGTGTTTATCCCGGTCGGTTTCATGGATGGTACGGTGGGTATCTTCTATCGCCAGTTCTCGTTGACGCTTGCCGTGGCGATCGTGATCTCCGGCGTGAACGCCTTGACGTTGTCTCCGGCTCTTTGCGCCTTGTTACTGAAGCCGGTATCTCATTCGAAAAAGGCGAAGAAGGGCCTTCTGACTCGTTTCTTCGAGGGCTTTAACCGCCGTTATGATTTCTTGGAGCGTCGTTATCGCTTAAATTTAAGATGGTTCTTGAACCGTCGGATGCTGACGTACGCAACCTTGATCCTTTTCTGTCTGGCCACGTGGGGCATGACGTTCGTGTTGCCTTCTGGCTTTATCCCGAACGAGGACCAAGGTATGATCTATGTGAACGTAGATGCGCCTCCCGGAGCTACCTTGGAGCGTTCGGAAGCTGCCTTGAACAAGGTGCAAGCGGCTTTGTTGCCGTTGGAAGAGGTGGAGACGATCTCTACCTTGGCCGGCTATAGCTTGATGACCGAGACGGAGGGTGCCAGCTTCGGTATGGGTATGATTAACCTGACCCCTTGGGATCAACGGGAGCAGACAGCGGCGGAGTTGATGAGCGTATACGCCGATCGTGTCGCCCATATCAAGGATGCGGACATCCAGTTCTTCCTACCGCCTACGGTTCCGGGATTCGGTAACGCGAGCGGCTTCGAGCTTCGTCTGCAAGATAAGACCGCCGGTACGTTCGCCGAGCTGGATGAGGTCGCCAAGAACTTCGTGGCGAAGCTGAACGCTGATCCTCGCCTGACCGGTGTCACTTCCGGCTTCAACCCGAATTTCCCGCAATATCTGCTCCGGGTGGATTTGGCGAAGGCGGCTAAGCTAGGCATCAACGTGAACGAGTCCATGGAAACCTTGCAATCCTATGTAGGTAGCTTCTACTCCTCCAACTTCGTCCGTTTCGGCCAGATGTACAAGGTCATGTTGCAAGCGGCGCCGGAGTATCGTATGAATCCGGAGGATTTGTTCAGCCTGTATGCTAAGAATAAGGAGGGGAATATGGTGCCTTACTCTAACTTCATGACGATGGAGCGTGTGTATGGCCCGAGCCAGATTACCCGTTACAACCTGTTTACCTCGGCCATGATTACCGGCGAGGCCGCCCCGGGTGTCAGCTCGGGTGAGGCTTTGGCGGCTGTTGAGGAGATCGCTTCCGAGGTATTGCCCCGTGGTTATGATACCGAATGGTCCGGTGTGGCGAAGGAGGAGAAAGAGTCCGGTGGGCAAACGTTGGTAATTTTCGCTATTTGTTTGGCATTCGTCTATCTGTTGCTTGCCGCCCAATACGAGAGCTTATTGCTTCCGCTTCCAGTCATCCTGTCGCTTCCGGCGGGTGTGTTCGGCTCGTTCTTCTTGCTGTACGTGGTAGGTCTGGAGAATAACATCTACGCGCAGGTGGCGTTGGTGATGTTGATTGGTTTGCTGGGAAAGAACGCGATCTTGATTATCGAGGTGGTGAACCAGTGCCGTAAGGAAGGTATCAGCGTGATGGGGGCCGCTATTCAAGGGGCTACCAGTCGTTTGCGCCCGATCTTGATGACCTCCTTCGCTTTTATCAGTGGCTTGATCCCGTTGACGATCGCCTCGGGAGCCGGTGCCTTGGGGAACCGTTCGATCGGTACGGCGGCGGCCGGAGGTATGTTGATCGGTACGTTTGTCGGTATCTTCTTGATCCCGGGGCTTTACGTGATCTTCGAGTCGCTGGCTACTTATTTTAAAAAGAGAAAAGAGAAAGAGCAAATTAAAGAAGACGAGTATGTGTATTAATAAGATGAGATATATAATGATAGGCTGCGCCTTGGCTCTGATTGCTTTGGCCGGTTGTAAGACTCCCGAGCTATCGATGGACGAGCGGATCTCGCTTCCGGAATCCGGTGAGATGGGAATGAACGACACTACATTCGTGAAACCGCTGTCGTGGGATGTCTTTTTCCAAGATACCTTATTGCGAGGCTATGTGGATGTGGCTTTACGCAATAACCATTCCTTCCGGCAGAGCATGGAGCGCATCGCCATGAGCCGTGCGGCCTTGCAACGGGCGAAAGGGCTTTTGCTGCCGGACGTGAATTTGAACATCGGAGCCTCCGTGAACCGTTTCGGTGAATATACGATGGATGGTGTGGGGAATAGCGAGACAAACGTGCCTTCCTTGCCAAAGGATAAGCATATACCGGACCCTTACCGGGATTTCGGCTTGAGCTTGAGCTTTCAATGGGAAGCGGATATCTGGGGCAAACTGACCCGGAAGAAGCAGGCCGCCGCCGCTCGCTGGATGGCTTCCGTGGAGGCTACCCGTTTTGCCCAGTCGATGTTGATCTCCGATTTGGCGATTCAATATTATGAGTTGATCGGCTTGGACCGGCGTAAGGAGGTGTTGCGGAATGCGCTGGCCAGTGCCCGTCGTTCCCATGAGCTGACCCGCCAGTTGAAGAAGGAAGGGGCGGAGACGCAGTTGGCGGTCGATCAGTTTTATGCCCGTGTGTTGTCGATCGAGAGTAAGTTGCTGGAAAACGATCAGTTGATCGGTGAGAAGGAGCGGGCGATCGCCTGCCTGTTGGGTGTTTTCCCCTTCGAGATTCGCCGGATGGGATTCGATGAGTTGCGTAAGTTGCCGGTTCCCTTGTCGGAAGGGATTCCGGCGAACCTCTTGACATTGCGTCCGGATGTACGTTCCGCCGAGATGGGGTTGATCGCCTCCAAGGCGGATGTGATAGCGGCGAAGGCGGCTTTTTATCCCTCGTTGGTGCTTGGCGCCAGTGGTGGTTTCAATGCGTTTGATGTGGGTAAGTGGTTTCATTCGCCGGCCTCTTTGGTGTACGACTTGGCGGCGGGTATCACGGCTCCTATCTTCCGTCGCAATGAGATCCGTTCGATGTGGAACGAGGCGAAGGCTTCCCAGCGTATCGCTTTATCCCAATACCACGAGACCGCTTTGAACGCTTACACCGAGGTGCTCGATCTCTATTGCGCCAGCCAGACCCAAACGGAGCGTATCCGCTTGAAAGAGAAAGAATCCCTTGCCCACCAACGTTCCGTGGTGAATGCTGGTGAGATGTTCCAATTAAGCTATACCGGTTTCTTGGAGGTTCTTTCCGCCGAGGAGCGTTATCTGGATAGCGAGCTGGAGCATATCGATATCGTCACCGATTTATGCCGGAAGAAGATATTGCTATACCGGGCGTTGGGAGGCGGTTGTTGATTTTTATCGTGACGCTATTGTTATTGTACTGCAACCCGCATTGCAGTGTTACTGCACGTGGGTTGCAGTAGCGCTGCACGTGCGTCGCGGTAATACTGCAAAACGGGGTGCAGTGAGTACTTGATATCGTATGCCTTCGGCTTCGTTGCGATAAATCTAAGGAAGATGTGTTCTTTTCTGAAAAGAAGTGCTTATCTTTGAGGCTTATTGTTATCTTATAGTCTAGGCCATTATGAAATATCTGACTCTACTCGTGTTTTTAGGAATCTCGTTGTTGTGCGAAGCCCAGCAAGATTCGATCGTCCCTTTTGAGAAAGCTTATAAGCGTACCTATAATATTCGGAAAGTATCGGGAGTGAAACCTACGATCGACGGTAAGCTGGATGAGGACTTTTGGACGAAGCAAGGCGAATGGTCGGATCGTTTCGTACAGATTATCCCCTATGAGCGGGCGATCACCCAATCTCCGACCCGGGTGAAACTTTTCTATGATGATAAATATATCTATATAGGCGTGTATTGTAAGGACGCCGTGCCGGATAAGATGAATCGTTTTATCGGGAACCGGGATGATAATAGTCTGGGCGATTTGATCAGTGTCGCTTTCGATACCTACCATGATTATCGGGCGGCGCCGGAATTCAATATCAATCTGGGGGGGAATAAGACCGATTTAATCGTTACCGACAAGTTGGATGTCAATAAGAGCTGGAACGCCGTTTGGGAGGGCCGGACGCATATTGATCGGGCGGATTCCAGTTGGACTGCCGAGCTGCGTATCCCGTTCAGCCAGTTGCGTTATAACCAGCGATCGGAGGATGGCGTTTGGGGCTTGCATGTACGCCGTATCATCCGTAGGAATAACGAGGTGCAAAATTGGAGCATGATCCCCTTGAAGAATAACGGACATGTCTTTTCGTTCGGAAACATGAGCGGCATGGACTCTGTTCCCAAGCCTCGCGGCATCGAGTTCTTGCCGTATGTAATGGGTAAATACAGGCAGGAACCCCGGATAGACGGCAGCCCTTATCAAAAAGGGCATAGCTGGGGAGGAAACGTGGGCTTGGACGCTAAGTTCGCCCTCTCGGATTATACGTTGGATATGACGATCAATCCGGATTACGGACAAGTGGAGTTGGATCCCTCCGTAATGAACCTTACGGCTTACGAGACGTTTTACGATGAGAAACGCCCCTTCTTCTTGGAAGGAAAACATATCTTGGATTTTGCGAACGGTAGCGATATGATGTTTTATACCCGTAGGATCGGCGCCTCTCCCTCTTATACGCCACGGGGTATAGACAACGTAGGTAGTTATGCCGAGACGAAAGAGAATGTGCCGATTATTGGTGCTTTGAAACTGACGGGTACGAATAAACGGGGCTTGACGATCGGAGTGATCGAGAGTGTAACGGCACGTTCCTCCTCCAAGGTTACCCGTAATGGGGTGGAGGATGTGGAAGTCGTGGAGCCTTTGACAAACTATACCGTGGCCCGTGTGCAAAAGAACTGGAAGGGGAATACCTTGCTGGGCGGTATGGTGACTTCGGTAAACCGTGCCTTGGATCAGCCTTATCTGGAAGATTTTATGGTGCGTAACGCTTTCACGGCGGGTATTGATTTTACCCAGTATTTCAAGAATCGCCTTTATTATATAGATGTAAAGGGAATGTTGAGTTCCTTGCATGGTAGCGCCGGGGCGATCACGGCTTTGCAGAATAGCGTGGCGCATTATTATCAAAGGGCTTCCTCCGCCGATTATCTGGGGGTGGATCCTACCCGTCGCTCCCTGACCGGAACGGGTGGTTATGTGAAAGTGGGACGGAAAGGAAACGCCAAATGGAACTTCTCGGAGACCTTTACTTGGTCGTCACCCGGTTTCGACTTGAATGATATGGGATATATGAAGGAGACGGATTATCTGATGAATGAGACGGAGATCATGTATCGGCAGACCGATATCTGGAAGATATTCCGGTACAACGCCTTTACCCTGTCCCAAAAGAATATGTGGAATTACGGCGGTACTCCTTTTAGCAACAACGCTTCCTTGCGTTGGCAAAGTATGACGATGAACCGGTATGAATGGGATGTCAAGGAAACCTTCGCTTGGAATTGGCTGGATAGCCGCTTATTGCGAGGGGGACCGGATGTTCGCTTCGGTTCTTATTTCTTAACTTCCGCTAAGTTCAATACCGATAAGGCGAAACGAATGATGTTCATGCTCAAATACGAGGGCGATCATAATTTCGAGGGAAATCGCTTCAATACGATCTCGCCGAGCCTGACCTTCCGCTTGGGAAACCATGTCTATTTGTCCGGGCAACTGGATTACGCATGGAATACGGATGAGATGCAATATGTGGCTACGACGCATCCGCTTGGCGCACGTGGCTCTGCCCCTGCTTATGTTATGGGCCACATGGATCAGAAGACCTATGGTCTCACGCTGAAATTACAAGTGAACGTGACCCCCGATATTTCCATTCAATTCTATGGCGCCCCGTTCACCTCTATCGCTAAATACGATGATTTTAAATTAGCGGCGGATACGAAGTCGCATACCTTTGAGAACCGTTTCCTGCGTATCGATCCGGATCATTTGACGTATGCGGATAGTGTCTACACGCTCGGTGAGGGAGAGGGGCGGATGGCTTTCAACAACCCGGATTTCCGGTTCAACGAGTTCCGTTCCAACTTGGTAGCCCGCTGGGAATACTTGCCCGGCTCCACGCTTTATTTCGTATGGGAACACCGGATGTCCAACCGGGATAACTGGTACTCGCCCGGCTGGGGAAGTAATCTGGATCGTATGTGGGGACTCCCCGCTACGAATACGTTCATGATTAAGATGAATTATTGGTTCAACTTGTAAAATGGAAAATAGGATATGAAATATTGTATATTAGTCATCGTATTATTGCTTTGCTCCTGTTCCGATGTCGATCATTCAGGGGTATCGCTTCTTTCCGCATTGGGGGAATGAGAAGTATTTACTGAAAGAGATCAATGCGGGAATGTTGTGTGAGTATTTTCCTGTACTTTTAGAGTCCAAGGAATTACAAGACCTGTCTCCGGACGATAATCCTATTATTATATGAATTGAAAAAATGAGAGGATGAGTAGGCTTAATTTCACTTCAAAGTCTGAATTTAAATACAACTAATTTGTGTGTAATTTAGCTTGAGATGATAGAGGAATATGTGTGTGTATTCACTTTTGTGTTTGTTCGCCTTTTCTTTGGTGAACCTTGCTATATTCTTTCTGAAAGTGTGAAGCCGGTTTTTTCTCGTTATTTAATTGCCAGATTTGTTCGTGGGTGTAATTACTATCCGCGGATTGGGATCGGATTGTTGATCCTGATCGTGTTGTTTGTTTTTTTGTGGTTTTTATTTATATTTGCAGCCGAAAAAAATGCTTCTCAATACAAACAAGATTTTGAGGCGAGTTAACCTTGATGTTTAATAAATTAAATCTAAAATTTTAGGTATGGTGAGAGATGGATAGAATAGCGTGTGGGTAATCTCATTTAGATGAGATGTTTTCGAAACAATCTATAGTATAATTCAAGTGCAAAAGAGACTTAAATCTAGTTTTATGAATAATAAATATTACTTAGCAACGGTGCTTTTAGTGTTAGGAGCGTTCTCTCCGTTGTATGGTGTGCAAAATACCCCCCCCCCCCCCCCCCCCC
>NZ_QTMG01000023.1:25126-50053 GCF_003635435.1 Parabacteroides sp. AF21-43
CCCCCCCCCCCCCCCATAATTATTCTGTAAATCAGGGTGATATAAGATTTACGGGTACCGTTATTGATGAAGCCGGTATACCTGTGATTGGTGCGAACATTCTTGTAAAAGGGACGACAAACGGAACGATTACCGATATGGATGGTAGGTTTACGTTAATCAATGTCCCTGAAAACGCAATCTTGGTGGTTTCTTATATCGGATATCTAGACCGCGAGATTCCTGTGGCAGGGAAAAGTACGTTGGAAATCCGTTTGAAAGAGGATACACAGAAGTTGGATGAGGTCGTTGTCGTAGGTTATGGCGTGCAGAAAAAAGTGAACATGACCGGGTCTATATCGAACGTGAAAGCAGATGATCTATCAGTGATCCCGAGTACAAACCTTTCAAACTCTTTGGCCGGACGTGCGCCGGGAGCTACGATCACGGGTAACTCTGGTTTGATGGGAGCTAAATCCGAGATCCGTATGCGTGGAGGATTCGGTGATCCTTTGTTCGTTATTGATGGGGTGATTCGCGATAAAGAGGCTTTTGACTTGCTGGAACCTTATGAAATAGACCAAATGAGCTTTTTGAAAGATGCGGCTACCGCCTCAATCTATGGTTCCGCTGCAGGAAATGGTGTCGTGTTGGTAACGACCAAGGGAGGAACGAAAAATCAGAAACCGATATTTAATTACCAAGGTTCTTATGCGTTTAGTAAACCGACTCAGGAATTGTTTGCCGACCGTTGGGATGCGATTGATGATTTGGACTATCAGAATGCGGTAGCTCGTTTCCAAGGTACGCCGCTTCCAAATGGCGAGGAGGAGTATGCCTATTTCCGTGACAATAAGATCAACTATAACGTGAACGATTATATTTGGCAGAATCCCTGGAATACGAAACACTCCTTGAGCGTGAACGGTGGTACGGACAAGGTAAAGTATTATGTGATGGGATCGTTCTTGGCCGAGGAGGGATCGTATGTGTCATTGGCGAATAAGAAATTTTCTTTACGTTCGAACCTTTCTGTCGATTTGACCAAGTATATAACCATGAATGTGAACTTGGATGCGAATCAATCGAACGATAAGCGTTTCTACTGGCCTTTCTCAGACGATGACGACCAAGCGGTGTACGATTTATACCGTTGTACCTTCAACGCAATGAAGACAACGCCGTTTTACTCTTACTTAGACGGAACGCCCGCTAACACCATCACGGACTATCCGATCTATCAAGACTATGGTTCTTGGCAGGGATGGAATCCCGTGGATCAAGTGGTTGGAAACCGTTATTTGAAGACACGTCGGCGTAACTTGAACGGTATCGTTTCGTTTAATATCAACCTTGATTTCATAACGAAAGGTTTGAGCACGAAAGTGATGGCCTCTTATCTGGGCCACGATTACAACCGGAAGCGCTTTATGACCTTCCAGAAAAACTATAAATTCCAGCAAGCGGATCCGCAAGGCAATCGTTTCTTGCCGGCTCCATTGAATCTGAATGAATATAATACCTTCAACTTCTCGCAGAATTACGAGAATCTGGAGTATAAGACTAAACAATTGTGGACCGAGCAATTCAACTGGTTCGTGAATTATGCCAATACGTTCGGTAAGCATGATGTGGCAGCCATGGTGGTATTCGAGCAGGCATCTAATGGTGGCGAGGAGGTATCGGCCAAAGGTGAGTCTCCGCTTACGAATTTAGACCAGATGTTCAACTATTCGTCCGATGCTTTGCGGCGCTGGGGCGAGGCGAAGGAGAAGACCGGAGGGCGCCTTTCTTGGATCGGCCGTTTCAACTATACATTCGATCAGAAGTATATCGCCGAGTTCTCTTTCCGTTACGATGGTAACACCCTCTTCCCGGAAGGTAAGCGTTGGGGCTTTTTCCCCTCAGTGTCCGCCGCATGGCGTATCAGCCAAGAGTCGTTTATGGAGTCGACGTCCGATTGGTTGAGTAATTTGAAGATCCGTGCCTCTTATGGTACGACGGGTAACGATATGGATTTGAGCAAGAACCCGGTAGACAAGGTGGATGCGTTCTCTTATTTGCAAAAGTACAAACTGGGTGAAAAATATATCTTCGGTAATAACTTGGCAAATACGATTGTGGCTGGAGCGACTCCGAACTATGCCTTGACATGGGCAACCTCTACTACTTATAATGGTGGTTTGGATTTTGGTTTCTTCAATAATCGTTTGTCTGGAACGTTCGATGCCTTTTATCGGAAAGAGGTAGATATCCTCGGACCGCGTACGGTGACACTCCCAAGCACGTACGGACAGGCTTTGGCTCCGGAAAACTATGCCGAACGTTCTTGGCGAGGCGGTGAGTTGGCCTTGACTTGGATGGATAAGGCTGCGAATGGCGAGATTACTTACTCCGCCTATTTGAATCTGGGATTCGCACGTGATCGTTGGGATGTATTGGATGAGGATGCCACTTATCGAGAAGGGGGTAACCTGCATGCATTGTCGAAATTGGGCAAGGCTGAGGGAATCTTGACGGGTCTGATCGCCGATCACTTGCTGACGGATCCGGCTGAGGTGGAAGCCTTGAAGGCGAAAGGTTTCAAGCAATTCGGACGAGATCCCTATCTGGGTGGTATCTTGTATAAGGATACGAGAGGTGATGGCTACTCGGAGGGACCAGACGGACGGGTTGATAGCAATGATGAGTATAATTTGTTGAGTGAGAATGGTACGCCGCGTATCAATTATGGTTTTGGCGGTAGTATCAAGTGGAAGGGAATCACGCTGGATGTGCATTTTCAAGGAGTCGGAAAATATGATCGCTTCGTAGGTGGCGTAGATAAAGGTTTCTATCAACATGGTGGTACGATTCGTCCTTATTTCCCGATTTGGACGAGTGATAAAGTGTACGATCCGGAACTTAATCCGGATGGAGTTTATCCACGTATCACGGGTACGAGTTGGTATGAGTCTGGAGCGGGTAATACGAGTTACTGGATGCGTAATGGCGCTTATTTGCGTTTGAAGAATCTGAATATTGGTTACGATTTGCCTATGGCTATTCTTCGTCCGTTAGGAATCACGCATGCTCAGGTATTTGCGAACGCTACTAACTTATTCTGTATTTCAGCTGTGACCGAGTTCTTGGATCCGGAACAGGAATATTATGATTCTTATCCTTTGATGAGAACGTTCTCTTTTGGTCTTAATTTCTCATTCTAAATATAATATAGGAAGATATGAAAATGATTCAATTTAAATACGCGATAATTAGTACAGCCTTTTTGTTAGGTGGAATGACAACAGGCTGTGACACGTTGGATATCGACAACCTAGAGACCTACGATGAGTCTATGGTTTGGGGAGACCTTAATCTGGCTCAGGCTTACGTGAACAATCTGTATGAGGAGTGTTTTGAGGGATGGAGTGTTTCTGCCGACCAAAATTCGGATCAAGTGACGGGTATTCCTTGGTATTTGGGTACGATCACGGAGACCGGGGATAGTTATAAAAAATGGGACTATACCAAGATCCGCCATATCAATGAGGCGATCTTTAAACTGGAGTCTAGCGTGATAGAGGATAAGGATGCTGTGGATTTCATGTTGGGACAAGCCTATTTCATGCGTGCCTATATGTATTATTGGATGGTGTTGCATCATGGTGGCGTACCTTATTTGAAAGTGCCGCAAGATAAAGATAAGGATGATTTGTACGTGAAACGTAACTCTACGCCGGAATGTTTCCAGTTTATGATAGAGGATTTGGATCATGCGATTTCCTTGTTGCCTGCCAAGATTGCTGGTAGTTCCAGTGATTATGGGCGTATAGACCAGTGTTTCGCAAAGTCTTGGAAAGCAAAGACCTTGTTACTGAAAGCTTCTCCTCAGTTCAATCCGAAACGTATGTATGATAACGCATACTGGAAAGAGGCTTACGTGGCGGCTAAGGAGGCGTATGATTTTTGTGTGCAGAATGGCATCGCATTGACTGAGAATCCGGCGGATATTTGGTTACAAGAAAAAGGTCCGGAGGTAATCTTCCCGGTTATTTATTCAAATCCGAACCGTGTCGCTACTTGGGAGTATGGGACGCGTCCGGCTTCCGTGAGCCGTGATAAACCTTATCATAATCCTACTTGGGAATTCGTAAAGGATTTCCCGATGTTGGATGGTAAGCGTTACGACGATCCTACGGGTAAGTATTACGTGGGCGACGAGCAGGCTTTGCTGAAGGCTTTCTGGAAGAATCGCGATCCGCGTTTCAACAGGGCTTGTTTGTATAACGGACGCGAATGGCCGGTTGCTGGTAGACCTGCCGACAACCGTATGTATAATGCCTTGGGTGTGAGCAATGCGGACGATCAATATGGTGTCAATCCGAATGCGGGTGTCAATGCGGCCAACAATGATATTTTTTCTGGAATGTATAATTACAAAGTGTCCGATCTTTCCTTGACACAAGACAAGGTGATGACGTTCGATATTGATTATATCTTGATGCGCTTTGCCGAAGTGATGTTCATCTATGCGGAGGCCGCTAATGAGAACGGGCATTCAGATGTAGCTATCGATTTGTTGAAACAGATCCGCAAGCGTGCGGGTATAGAGGCTGGAGCTGATGGTTTGTATGGCTTGAAGGTGGGTAGCCGTGAGGAGATCCGTCAGGCGATTTTGGATGAGCGTCATATCGAGTTGTGCTATGAGGGACATCGTTTCTGGGACTTGCGCCGTACGCGTAATATGATGATGTTGGCCGGTTGGACAAAACATGGTATCGAGGCGATCGCAGTCAACCCGGATGGCTCGGATATGGACTTGAACATCGCTCGCGACCGGATCGCCAAGAATGAGTTGACTACCGGTGATTTCCGCTACGTAATCCATCAAGTTCCTTATACGGAGGCAGCTGAGCGCCAGTTCGTGATCGAGGAAAGCTTCTATTTCTTCCCGATCAAGAAAACTTACTTGGACGAGAACCCGAATTTGGAGCAGAATAATAATTGGGGAGGTACGTTCAATCCGACTATGGAACAATAATTAATTGATTCTTAGATTGCATAATAAGGAATATGAGCATTAGGAATTATATATGGACGTGCGCGGTGGCTATGGCCTTGATTGGTCCAGTCATGAAGGCGCAGGAACAGATCACGATCGGTGTCATCCAATATGATGTATGCGATATAGACAAGAGCTTCAAAGACCTGCATGAGCAGGGCTTTGGTTCTTGTGAGTTAAATTATAGTGAAAAAAGATTTACGAAGGAATTGGCGGAGCAGGTGAAGGCCGCTTCCAAGAAGCATCGGATCCGGGTAACTACGTTGGTTGGTGTGCCGGGAAGTAAAAGTACGTGGAATTTTCGTCAAGGACCGGCCACGATCGGCCTGGTACCTACCGATGAGCGTTCCGAGAAGTTGGACGTATACCGTAAAATGATCGATTTTTGTGTGCAGGCAGGTATTCCGGCTATGCACTCGCATTTTGGATTTATTCCAGAGGATCCGTCTTCGGTGCAGTATAAGGATTTCATCGAGGTGATGCGTGGCTTGGCTACTTATGCGAAGGAGCGTAATGTCATGATTTATTTCGAGACAGGGCAGGAGACTCCTATCACTTTAATTCGTGCGATCCGGGATATCGGTACGGGTAATTTGTTTATCAATTGTGATTTGGCGAATTTACTAATGTATGGCAAGTCGAACTCCTTGGATGCGGTCAAGTTGTTTGGTAACTTGATTAAGGAGTTCCATGCGAAGGATGGCAAGTATCCGGATCCTGGCAATCCGTATGAGCTGGGCCGTGAGGTACCGATCCCTACGGGCGATGTAGATTTCCCTGCTGTGATCGCTGAGTTGAAAAAACAAGGATTCAAGGGCGCTATAACAATTGAATGTGAGCTGAATGGTACTCGCCATGATTATGTGATCCAAACTCGTAAATATTTGCAAGAGTTGCTGGAACGATAGGCTGCTTAACCGCAATTGTAAGCGGTGTTGAATGCCCATTGTAAGTGCTTTATAATGCCCATTATAAAGAGCCTGCAATGGGCATTGTCGTAATTGTAAGAATTATCGACTGGAGTTGTTATTTTATTAGAAGGAAAAAATTATCTTTGCGTGTATACTGTCTAATTGTTAAAATAGAGGATAATGGAAGAGAAGAAAAGATTGACTCGTTCGGATGATAAGATGATAGGTGGCGTTTGTGCCGGTCTTGCGGAATACTTGGATATCGATCCGACGATCGTACGGATCGTATGGGTATTGATGGTTCTTTTCGCCGGATTCGGTATACTGCTTTACGTCATATTATGGTTGATAATGCCTAAACAACAGATCGGATAAAGAATGAATTTTGAAATATCGTCTTCGTTCAGTCCCACGGGTGACCAACCCGAGGCGATTGCGGCATTGTCGGAAGGGATCAAGAACGGCGTTCCTTTCCAGACACTTTTAGGTGTTACCGGTTCGGGTAAGACGTTTACGATCGCTAACGTGATAAAGGAAGTTCAGAGACCGACCTTGATACTCAGTCATAATAAGACGCTTGCCGCCCAGTTGTACAGTGAGTTTAAAGCGTTTTTCCCCAATAATGCGGTAGAGTACTTTGTCTCTTATTATGATTATTACCAACCGGAGGCCTATCTACCTTCTACCGATACCTATATAGAGAAAGACTTGGCGATCAATGAGGAGATCGATAAGCTGCGTTTGAGGGCTACGGCTTCCTTATTGTCGGGTCGTAAGGACGTGATCGTGGTCTCATCCGTATCCTGCTTGTATGGTATGGCGGATCCTACGGCTTTCGCCGAGAAAGTGACGCATCTGGAACGGGGTATGCGTATCGACCGGGATAAGTTGTTGCGCCGGTTTGTAGACGCCCTGTACGTGAATAATAAGCTGGAGTTCAAAAGCGGCTGTTTCCGTGTGAATGGCGATACGGTGGATATTTTCCCGGCGATCGAGACCTTCGACGGCATGGCGTACCGTATCGAGTTCTGGGATGATGAGATAGACCGCATCTCCTCTTTCAATCCGTTGACAGGCGAGGAGTATGATGAGCAAGATGAGCTGAATATTTATCCTACCAATTTATTCGTGACCACCCAAGAGCGTATCAATACGGCGATCGGTCAGATCGATGTGGATCTGGGGACGCAGGTGAATTTCCTCAAGGAGATCGGTAAGCCCTTCGAGGCGAAACGCCTGTATGAGCGTGTCACGTTTGATCTGGAAATGATCCGGGAGCTAGGGCATTGCTCGGGTATCGAGAACTATTCCCGTTATTTCGACGGACGCGCGGCGGGAGATCGTCCTTTCTGCCTGTTGGACTATTTCCCGAAAGACTTCATGCTAGTCGTAGACGAGAGCCATGTGACGATCCCGCAGATTCGTGCGATGTATGGCGGGGATTATGCCCGGAAGAAAAACTTGGTGGAGTATGGTTTCCGTTTGCCCTCGGCGATGGATAACCGTCCGCTTACCTTCGATGAGTTCGAGTCGTTGACGCCTCTAGGCATTTATGTGAGCGCTACTCCCGCCGATTACGAGTTGATAAAGAGCGAGGGAGTGGTGGTGGAGCAGGTGATACGTCCGACAGGCCTGCTGGACCCGATTATCGATGTCCGTCCTTCATTAAACCAAATCGACGACTTGATGGAGGAGATCACGCAGCGCTCGGCAAAAGACGAACGAGTCTTGGTGACTACCTTGACCAAGCGTATGGCGGAAGAGCTGACTACGTATATGACCCGCATGGGGGTACGATGCAACTATATACATAGCGATGTAGATACCTTGGAGCGGGTACAGATTATGGACGACCTGCGGAATGGCCTGTTTGACGTGCTGATCGGTGTCAACCTGCTACGCGAGGGGCTGGACTTACCGGAAGTCTCGTTGGTCGCTATCTTGGATGCGGATAAGGAAGGCTTTTTGCGTTCCCACCGATCCTTGACACAGACAGCCGGACGTGCCGCCCGAAACGTGAACGGAAAGGTTATCTTCTATGCCGATAAGATCACGGCGAGTATGCGACAGACCATGGACGAGACCAATCGCCGGCGGGAGAAACAGATGGCTTATAACGAGGCGCATGGCATTACTCCGAAGCAAGTCATGAAAAACAGTGTATCCATGCTTGCCGAGAAACAACAAACGGCGGAGCCTTACGCTTATATAGAGCCGGAACCAAGCTTGGTAGCGGACCCGGTCGTGCAATACATGAACCGTACGCAGCTTGAGAAGGCGATCGAGCGGACTCGCAAACAGATGACAGAGGCGGCGAAGAAACTGGATTTCATCGAGGCTGCCCAATTCCGTGACGAGCTGGTGAAATTGGAGGATTTACTGAAAACGAAAAAGGATTAGCTTATGAGAAGGGGAATGCTACTGCTCGGTTTTTGGGTGTGTGTATGTATGGTGTTTTTAGTGAACGCCCAAGAGCATACATCCCGTAAATTGTATTGTACGGATGAGGATCGTGCTATTTTCGATCGGTATTGTACTCAGATGGAACCTAAGAAGTCGTTACCCCTAGACGAGCTAATGATCCATACCGCCCTTTTCTTCCGGGGGACTCCTTATGTCGCCTCTACCTTGGAAAAGGAGCCGGAGGGCTTGGTGGTCAATCTGCGGGAATTGGATTGCACCACATTCGCGGAGACCGTATTGGCTTTATCCCGTACCCTGCGAGAGGAAAAAACTACCTTTGAGAACTTCTGTGAGAATCTACAACGGCTCCGGTACAGAGAGGGTACGATAGGGGATTACACAGATCGTTTGCATTATATGACGGACTGGTTCTATGAGAATGAGCGAAAAGGAATCGTGAAAGATATGGGGAGGGAAATCGGTGGTGCCTCCCTACCTTTGGATTTATCTTTTATCTCTACGCATCCGGATAGCTATAAGCAACTGAAGAACCATCCGGAAAGAGTTCGAAGGATGGCCGATAAGGAAAAGGAGATAAACCTACGTCCTCATTATTATGTGCCTAAACAGGAGATCGAGAAATGTTCGTCCGGAATCAAGAATGGCGATATCCTCTGTTTTGTTACTTCTATCAAGGGGCTGGACGTGACGCATGTCGGGATCGCCTATTGGAAGGATGGACAACTGACATTTATCCATGCCTCTTCTTCCGCTAAAAAGGGAATCATCCAAGCATCCTCCTTACGAGATTACGCCGAGGGGATAAAGAGCTGTAAAGGGATATTGGTAGCCCGCCCACTATCGATTCATTGAAATAACTCGAAGGCAAACTTGAATCCCATGCTTTGGTAATGCCAGCGATCGAATCCGGCGAATATCCCGATATTAAAGATATGGTTCCCGATCCCGTATCCGACTTCCGTATAGCTAGGCAAGACCGGTGTCCATAGCTGGCTCCAATAAAAGCGTTCGGAGAGGATATAGCGTGAGGCCGTTTGCATGAACTTTTTCGTGGAGTTGATGCGGAGAACCTTAAATAAGATAAAAGGGCTTTCATACATGAAATGTGCTTGTATATACTTATCGGAGGCATTGAACCACTCGCCTTTCAGTAGATTGAAGACTCCGCCAATCTGATCATCCCACGTATCGGGGAAATTCCTGCGGGTGAAATACCTAAAGTCTGCGAAATAGGTAGACTTCTGTTGTGTATAAAGACCGGCGCTGATATGATAGTTCAATCGTCTGCACAGGCCAAGCATAAGGCTTTGATGCACGTCCGCCTCTATACGTCCGTAATCTCCTGAGCTTTTCCCGACTCCGGGGATACCTCTCGCTATTTCGATTGATATCGTGGGATAGTAAGAATAGACATACTCCTTCCGGTATCCGTCCATGCGATAATATTGGCGGGGGGTATAGGAGAAACCGAGCGTGGGCGTAAAGTCATTATAATTTTGACTAAGTATTTCCTCTACATCATCCCCGGGATCAATCGCCACTTTCTTTTTAGAGGGGATACGGCGATGGTAAGAGATGCCTGTTGTTAATTGAAACCCATTGAATAACTCGATGGAGTTTTTTATTTCCGCATAGTAATGTTTGAAATACTCAAGGTTTAAATCATCGAAATTGAAGGTGGAATCCTTCAATTCCTCATTGATCTTTTGGGTGATCTCGGAAGAATAACTCTCATTACTGTTTCCTACTTCTACCGATAAGATTCCCCGTTTCTGCGGCGAGTATTCCCAATCGCCTCCGACCTTGAAAAATATCTGCTTGCGCTTGAATACGTAACCAATCTCCGGACGGAAACGAATCTGTTTGTCACGGGCGAATGTCTTGCTGATACGGAATCGCTGTTTGTAAGTGATGCCGTTACGGGCGGAATAACCCAATTGGAACGGATTTAGAAAGCCGGAATATTTAATACGGGTCGTTTTATAATCCATATTGACCGTATTCGTCAACTGCTCCGTTAGCTTAACGTACTTCTGGAGATCATCGGCCGTATCGATTTTACTTATATTCTGCTCTTGGGCTTTACTATATAAGTGGGTTTCATCCGGACTCAAGGGATTGTCACGATGGATATTCCAATACGTGGAATCCCTGATAATAGGAACCGTATCGGACGAGAGTTTGTAATAATTGGTCAGGTCCAAGGATTTCCATTTATGGCTTTCGTTGTCCTCCTCCACCCATTCCACTTCCTGATACTTAAAGGAAGAATGGTAGGTGGTTGCCACTGCGTTTCCCAATACCCTGTATCGGAGGAATAGATCCGCCTTCTCGGGTAGGATGAACCGTCTGAAATCCCGTCCGTAGCTCATGACTAGGTTGAATTCGGCGAAAGAGTAACGACCGTTCATATCGATCTTGTCGATCGTCCATGACTGGTCGATGACATATAGATCCCCGCATACCAATTTCTGGCTCCATTGCTTCGGTAGGAAACGGATTTTGTAAATCGTCAAGCCGTTGATAGTCTCCAGCCCTTCCAAGTTGAACGTATAAAACTTAAAAGCGTTGCTAGCTATCGGCATGAAGATAGCATCATCGTAAGCGGTAGGGGAGTATACGTTCAAATTCAAGAAGGCCAAGGCCTCCTGCTGCTTTTTCCCGTTGGGTATGCTGTTTCCGTTGACCGCCTTTAGATCATGAAGATAATTCTGCGGGGCGTTAAATTTAGATTGACAGACCATTTCAAAAAGCATATCCTTATTTTTCCGGTCGATAGGAAAGATATGATGGGCGAGACGTATTAACATATTTTGTTTTAAAATTTCTGTACGTCCTTTGATATAAATCTCAGCCTCGTATTTCGATACCGTATTTTGGTATTGGGCCGCTTTTTCGATGACAAGGTGCATGATCGAGTCCGCCCGTTCTCTCGTTTCTCGATTCCCCTTGCCAAAAGACAGGATCTTATCACTATAAGTATCAGTGCTCTTTGCGAAAATACTTATAGAGATTAAAATCAAGGTAAGTATCGAATATAACTTTTTCAACGATTTTACATTCTTTCCAGACAAACATAATGAATAAATTTCAGTTTAGACGTGAAAGAAAGTAAAATGTTACAATATGGTGTAATTAATCGTACAAAAGTTTTTATTTTTTCAAAAGAAAAATCGTATATTTGTGCTTCATAAGTATGTTATATAGCAGTCGTGGTTAAACAGCAAAAAGAAGAGGTCGATTTATCGGCCAGTTTATCAGAGGTGTGGAGGGTTCTGACCGATAAGGAACGTGAGATCCTCCGTAGTAATTCGACGATCCAGCATTTCAAACGTAACGAGTTGATTTATTGCGAGGGCGACGAACCAAAGGACATGATGTGCTTGTTAAAGGGTAAAGTGAAGATTTACAAGGATGGAGTAGGTGGCAGAAGCCAGATTATCCGAATGATTAAGCCTGTGCAGTATTTTGGTTACCGGGCTAGTTTCGCTCAAGAAGATTACTTGACGAACGCTTCCGCATTCGAGGCTTCTACGGTTTGCATGATTCCTATGACAGTGGTTACGGGCCTTTTAATGAGCAATCCGAATTTGGCTATGTTTTTCATCCGACAATTATCCATTGATCTCGGTATCTCGGATGAACGTACGGTTAACCTTACGCAAAAACATATTCGTGGGCGATTAGCTGAATCTTTGTTATTCCTGAAAGATAGTTACGGGTTGGAAGAAGACGGTGCTACGTTAAGCATCTATTTGGCTCGTGAAGATCTGGCAAATCTATCTAATATGACTACATCGAATGCTATTCGCACGTTGTCCACCTTTGTGGCGGAACGTATCATTGCTTTAGACGGTAGAAAGATTAAGTTGATAGATGAAGATCGGTTGAAGAAGATCAGCAAGATGGGATAATTAGATTATTGATCGTAAAAATAAGAAATAAAGGGGCCTTTTTAGTAAGGGCCCCTTATTTTTTATAGGATCGCTTGGCGTAGACGTACCAAACGTGTCAAAAGATCTTCCAATAAATCCAGTTTTAGCATATTGGCCCCGTCGGATTTGGCTTGGCTTGGTTCCGGGTGGGTCTCTATAAACAGGCCGTCCGTGCCTACGGCTATAGCGGCTTTCGCTATCGTCTCGATAAGGGCGGGCAATCCACCGGTCACGCCGGAGGTTTGGTTCGGTTGCTGCAAGGAATGGGTTACATCCATAATGACTGGGAAACCGAATGTTTGCATTTGCGGGATACCCCGGAAATCGACAACAAGGTCGGTATAGCCGAATGTCGTTCCCCGCTCGGTGATCATGACATTATCATTTCCTGCGTCCACTACCTTTTGTACGGCGAATTGCATGGCACCCGGCGAAAGGAACTGTCCTTTCTTTATATTGACGATCTTCCCGGTCTCGGCCGCCGCTACCAATAAATCCGTTTGGCGGCATAGGAAAGCCGGGATTTGAAGGACATCGACATATTCGGCGGCCATGGCAGCTTCCGTTGTCTCATGGATGTCGGTAACGGTGGGAATATTGAACGTCTCGCCCACCTTCCGTAAGATCTTTAACGCCTTCTCATCCCCGATGCCCGTAAAAGAATCCAGACGGGAGCGATTCGCTTTCCGATAGGAGCCTTTGAATACATAGGGTATATGCAGTCTTTCCGTGATACCCACTATTTTCTCGGCGATACGTAACGCCATATCTTCCCCCTCGATTACGCAAGGACCTGCCATCAAGAAGAAGTTCTCGCTTTTATTTAGATCGTTTATTGTTATCATAGCTGATTATTTAGAATTCGCATTGTTGTCGCTATTTTTTCTTCGGTCGGTAGGGTGGCGTCTATCCAATGAATCTCGCAACCCCGGCGTTCCATGCCCCGGAACCAAGTCATTTGCCTCTTGGCGAATTGATGGATCGCTATCTCGAGTTGCGAGACCATCTCCTCAAAAGAAAGCTCCCCGATAATATATAAAGTAAGAAACTTATATTCCAATCCGTAATAGATCAAGTCCTCCGGTTTAACACCCGTAGCCAAGATCGTACGAACCTCATCCACCATTCCTTCGTCCAACCGGGTCCGCAAGCGTCTGGATATTTTTTCCCTACGTAATTCCCGGTCGATGTGGATACCGATGATCAGGCTGTTGATCGGATTATATTCATTTACGTCTGGTGCCTGAGTCTTATAATACTCCTCGATCTCGATCGCACGGATAGCCCGCTGGGCGGTGTCCACGTCCGTTTTATTATGTAATATCTTATAAGAGGCGAGGATGGTTTCCAGCTCCTCCAAGGTTTTATTCCTCAAGGATTCCCTTAGCTCAGGATTTTGAGGCACGTCTAATAGCTTATATCCTTTTAATACGGCCTCTATGTACATCCCGGTTCCTCCGCATAAGATCGGGAGTTTACCCCTCCGCTTCATATCCTCATAGACCCGGAAAAAGTCATGCTGATACTCAAATACGTTATATTTATAGCCGGGCTCGCAGATATCGATCAAGTGATAGGGGATTTGTTTTCCATTCACGTTGTAATCGGCCAAATCCTTACCCGTCCCGATATCCATAGAACGATAGATCTGCCGGGAATCAGCGCTGATGATCTCCGTATCCAACTGGGCGGCGAGAGCGGCGGCGAAGGTCGTCTTTCCGGAAGCCGTAGGCCCTAGAATCGTGATAAGTTCATATGATTTCATGATACAAACGTACGAAAAAAAAGGCCATCCTCAAAGAGGATAGCCTTTTCTATGTAGAGTGGTAATAAATTACTTACCAGCGATAACGCGAGCCATCTCACAAACTTTGTTTGAATAACCCCACTCGTTGTCGTACCAAGATACGATCTTAGCGAAGTTAGAATCCAAAGAGATACCAGCTTTAGCGTCGAAGATAGAAGTGTTAGCACAGCCACGGAAGTCAGTTGAAACAACTGCGTCTTCAGTATAACCAAGAACACCTTTCAATTCGCCTTCAGAAGCTTCCTTCATTGCAGCGCAGATGTCAGCCATAGAAGCCTCTTTCTCAAGAACTACTGTCAAGTCAACAACAGAAACATCAGAAGTCGGTACACGGAAAGCCATACCTGTCAATTTGCCGTTCAATACAGGTAATACTTTACCTACAGCCTTAGCGGCACCCGTTGAAGAAGGGATGATGTTCTCAAGGATACCACGACCACCTCTCCAGTCTTTCTTAGAAGGACCGTCTACAGTCTTCTGAGTAGCTGTAGCAGCGTGAACTGTCGTCATCAAACCTTTAACGATACCGAACTTGTCGTTCAAAACCTTAGCGATAGGAGCCAAGCAGTTTGTAGTACAAGAAGCGTTAGAGATAATGTCTTGACCTGCGTAAGTTGTATGGTTAACACCGTAAACGAACATAGGAGTAGCGTCCTTAGAAGGAGCAGACATGATAACTTTCTTAGCGCCAGCTTGGATGTGCTTGCGAGCTGTCTCGTCTGTCAAGAAGAAACCAGTAGACTCAACAACAACGTCAGCGTCAACCTCGTTCCATTTCAAGTTAGCAGGATCCATCTCAGCAGTTAAACGGATCTTGTTACCGTTTACAACCAAAGCGCCGTCTTCTACAGCTACTTCGCCGTCGAAACGACCGTGTACTGAGTCATATTTCAACATGTATGCCAAGTAATCAGCATCCAAAAGGTCGTTGATACCTACAACTTGAATATCGTTGCCAAAGTTAGCAACTGCAGCACGGAACACCATACGTCCGATACGGCCAAAACCGTTAATACCTAGTTTGATCATTGTAATAAAACTTTTTATGGGTTTATTAATAATAAGTCTTTATTTTTATCTCTTATCCATCGCAAGGAGTAGATATTCATTTTATCCTTGCTTTAACGACTGCAAATGTAGTCATGTTTTTTGTATTGAGCCTTATAATATAGCGAGAAAAAAACTGCCCTCTAACATAAATTAATTGTTGGAGGTTATTTCTTTTTCTTGAATAAGAGATTTGAGAACCATTTTTTCGCTTTTTTGATTCCCCACGTCATAATAAATGGTTGAGCGAGATCCCAAGCGATGGGAATCATACCTTTCGCTATGGATAAATAGTCTGAGATCCCTAAAGCGATGGAGGGTTGTCCGGCCGTTACGGGAGCTGTGTTCTTGTCGTTTGTTTTTGTCGTTGACTTATTGCTAGGGAAAAGGAGAGACGATAGTCCGGATAACAACAAACTTCCGGCGTTCTCCTGTATATAAGAGAAATCCTCATTCAATTTCTGTTCCTGCCGCTTACATTGTCTCTGTATGCGTTCTTTGTCAGAAATCAGTTTCTCCAGTGGGGTTTGCTGGTTGTTCATCGTTTGTCGCATTATTTTTATCGTCATTCGCCGTCATGGCGGCTATTACCTCATTTAATACTTTTGTGCTGATCCTGTCCCTATTCATTATTATAATGCCGATAAGTAGCAGGTACAAGACCGCCACGATACCGAATCCGAACCCGGAGGAGCCGAGCCAATCCCCTAGGAAGAAGCCCAAGGCCAAGAATATGAACAAGATGGCGAAGAATGCCAAAAACAATAATATCAAGCCATATGAGAGAACGGCTATGACTTTACCCGTTCTCTCATATGTACTCAACTTTAGGAGCTCAAGTTTTAACTCCACATAAGCCGATACATCTTCTTTCAGCTCACGGAAGACTGTTCCTGAATCTTTCTCCATACAAAGCTTATTCAGCTACGATTTCTTCTGTTGCCTGTACTACTTCTTGCTTTCCTTCTTTATATTTGGCAAGAGCGGAGTTAAAACCTTCTTTTACTTTTCCGACAACACCGTTCAATTCTTCCAGTAATTGTTCTCTCTTATCTGTCGCTGCCAAATAACCTACAGCGGCACCAACAGCCGCGCCTACTACAAGGCCAAGTAATAATTTTGAATCTACGCTTTTCATAACTTTTTCTTTTTAGAAGTTTCCACTAAGATAACGTATTTATTTGGATTAAGGTTTATCCTTGTCTTAACTTTTGTTGTTAAAAAAAGTTATCCTTTTAAGACCTTCACGGCAACCCAGTTATTTCTTTCGTTATAAGAATCCAATTTCAGCCCGTTTTTCTGACATTCAGCTTCTATCGCCGGGATATCTTCTACATAAAAGCCGCTCATAAATAGGATGCTTCCCTGTTTCATACTGTTTGTATATTGACAAATGTCATTCAGGAGGATGTTCCGGTTGATATTGGCAAAGACGATGTCGAATAGTCCGAATTCCTTGATTTTCTCGGCGCCGCCCAAGGCAACTTGTATGTCTTCGGTATGATTCAGGCGGATATTCTCTAGGGCGTTGTTATAAGCCCATTCGTCGATGTCGATGGCCGCTACCCGTTTCGCCCCTTTCAGCCGGGCCAAGATGGCCAGCACGGCTGTGCCGCATCCCATATCCAGTAGCTCCTTGCCTTCTAGGTCTAGTTTCAGCATCTCACTTATCATCAAATAAGTCGTTTCGTGATTGCCGGTGCCGAAAGCCATTTTCGGGTCTATTATTATATTATATGTATAGCCGGGCTCCGCCTCGTGGAAGGAGGCACGGATGATGCATTCGCTTCCGATCCGGATGGGTTTGAAATAATTCTTCTCCCATTCCTCATTCCAGTCCTTGCTTTCTACCCATTTGGAGGTGTAATCGATCCGGGTATTCTCTAGCGGAAAGTCGGCCAGTTTATCATCCAATGTCTTTTTGTCGTATAAAGCCTCGGATATATATCCCAGCAAACCCTTCTCGCTTTCCGTAAAGCTCTCAAAACCGATTTCCCCCAACTCGGCGGCCAGCACGTCATTGATAATCTCTTTTTCGATAGGAGAGGTGTATGTGAAACTAAGTTCGTAGTAGTTCATGTCGTATCTTTTTGTTTATTTTCTATATTGTCCGCAAACATACGAAAAAATCTGTTGCCTATTCAAATATCACGAAGCCTAATACAATTCCGCATATTCTTTCTCCGCGTCGAAGCAGGGGCAAGCCTTGCGGATATAGGGGCTGAGTTGGTAATGTCCCAGGATATGCGCTGACGGGTAATCACGGCGTAGCTGCCGCAAGAGATCGAGCAGGGTACAACGCTGGGCGTAGGTGCGGGTATCAGCGGGAAGACCTCGCTCATCCAATCCGCCCTCGTAGCAAATACCCAGACTGTGATCGTTCCAGCCCGAGGCGTGTGCCCCGATCTGGTTCTCCGGCCGGCAGCGGTGCAGCTCGCCATCCCGGGTGATATAGTAATGATAGCCGATGTCGGCGAACCCACGATCCTTGTGTGCGCTTCGAAGCGCTTCCACGGGAAAATTCCGGTCGTACCGTGTTGCGCTGCAATGAATTACAAGGAGGCGAACCTCCCTGTAATTCTGGTAAAAGCAATATTGTTTCATTTTTATTCTTTTTTTAGTTTGTGTGTTACTTTTCTCTTGAAAGAAAAGTAACCAAAAGTTCAAGGCTGACGCGGACGGGCTACTCGTCGGCCTTCGCTCGCTGTCGCGTCCCAACTCGCTTCGCTCAAACAGGGACGCTCCTGTCGCTCACTTCGGCCGCCTCGCTTTACGCCCGCCCGCTAAGGCCGGAGGGAGAGCCGTTCCCGGCTCTTTGAGGAGAGGCCGGCCCCTTGAGAAAGACTGTCCTTCTGGGTAGAGGGTGTCCTCTTTGGGGGAGGTTGTCTTCTTTAGGGAGTGGGAACGGGTGGGGGAGGCTTGCTAAAACAATTGGCAAGCTTGCAGGCCGAAGGCTCCCGCAATGGCGGTAGCAACAGCGATGATCACTTTGAGAATGGTACTCCAAACAGACTTCTTCATGATAATTGATAATTAATAGTGAACAATGAATAATGAACAATGAATAATGATATCACGGACGATATAAGAGGAAAGCGGAGCTTTCCTTTGGACGGCCTCAGCGGACGGGCGTGAAGCGGAGAGACCGTAGCGAGCGCCCGGAGCATCCCTGTCTGAGCGAAGCGAGTTGGGATGCGACAGCGAGCGTAGGTCTCGAAGTAGCCCGTCAGCGTCAGCCTTGACCTTTTGGTTACTTTTGGGTCAAGCCAAAAGTGACATACCGATTGGGTACAAGCCAAAAGTGACACGCTAGATCTCGTCAGGCGATTCCGAGTCGTCCCCTCCGGAAGCGGGCTTCTTGCTGATATCGACAGAGGTCTCCCCGGCCTTCTCCGCACGAAGCACGGCTTGCTGAGCCTTGCGGCTGGCCACCGGCTGGAACTCCAGTCCGGCGAAGATGTTCTTCAGGTCCTCACCCGGTATATACTGGATGTTGACACCGGTGATGTTTGTAGATGTGAATTTCTCAAGACTCTCCGCCCCCTCGTTGAGTATCTGTAGACGGAATTTGCCTAAATCGCCGAAATCCACCTGCTTTCCCTCTTGGAGGGCATCGAGCAGGTTCTCGACGGTGGAGATCAATACCGCTACCACGTCCGCACGGCTGACGGTGGTTTGCATGGATACCCGGCGACTCAGTTGCTTGAGCGACAGCTCTCCATTGATCTGTGCCGTGGCGTACGCTTTCGCCGGCTCGTCTTTCTTCAAAGGGTTGGGCCGAAGGGCCACACTGTAATTTAATGCCATAGTTTTGATAATTTAAAATTAAAAATTGAAAATTGAAAATGGGATCGATCTGTTTTCGATTACGAATGTACGACTTCCGGTTTCCTCCGGAATGAGTCTCGTAGAGGCGGTGTGAAATCGGGGTATATAAGGTGATAAAAGATGAATATTAGTGGATCGGATCGTTGCCGGATTCGTACTTTTTCAGTATCTTTATTCCTGTAAATGAATTGAAAAACACCTATTTTATGCAAACAAACAACGAATATCTGGATGAGTGGCCGGTGCGCCCTTATAGCAAACGGGAGTTGGCCATGGCCTATGCTCCCGATATCAGTCCGTGTTCCGCCCTCAACCGCTTGGCGGGATGGGTCCGGCATCATCAGAAGCTCAGCCATGAGCTGGATGAGACAGGCTACCAAAACCGGCAACGGATTTTCACCTCCCTGCAAGTGGAACTGATCTTTCGCTATTTGGGCCGTCCTTGAACGAGGATCTTCCACGTTCGCTTTCGCATGCGTATATCGGCATCGCTTCATGCGTATATTGACGTTAGCCCACACGTATATCGGCGTGGCCCTGTACGGGCGTAGGCGTGAGGCGATGCCGGTGTACGTGTGGGGCGTGCGAGTAATGCAAATAATGCAAGTAGTGCAGTACCTGTTTTCCCACACACGTGCGTACATACTTAAAAGAAGAGGAGGAAGAGGGATTATGTTTTCTTATAATCCCCTCGTTTTTCTCCCTTTCGGACGATTCCCTGTTTCTGCCAACGTTGCAAGCAACTGCATGCGGTGTTTTTGGGTATCTTCAGCTTCTCGGCTTCTTCCAAGAGGGATTGATAGGTGAAATCCGTATCCAAGGCGATGAAGAGACGTTCTTGGTCGGCCATGCCCCGGTTCTTCACCTCGTTGGCGGGAAGGAACGAGAGTATGTGTACGGCGTGTAGGTACATCGGCTCGGCCAAGGAAAGGACCGCTTGGAAATCATCCTCTTGGATGGAGAGATCCCAGCGGGTGATGATCCCGTCCTTGATGTTGTCGGCGCAGGTCTGCGGGTCTGGCGTGAGCCGGGGCGACTTGCGCAGGCTGGCGGCGAAGTCTCCCGCCTCCTCGCATTCCCCTGTTATTCGCAATAGGGCGACGATCGACAGGATACGTCCGATATTGATGGCCATCCGTACGACGGAGCTGTTCATCTCGTTGCCGGTGCCCTTCCGGGAGCGCTCGAACAAGGTTTGGAACACCTCGTTGAAGGAGACGATTTGCGCGTCGGTCAAGCGAAGCGAGATCACCCCCAGTTTCTGGATCTCTCTCAAGTGAGCGATCCAGTCCTTGCCCAATTTCTGGAACTCCAGCGACGTGTCGGTCCGCTGTAGGCTGAACTGGTTGATCCAGTGAAGTACACGGGGCATATAATAGAACATTTGCCGGGAGAACAATCCGTTCTCGCTGGAAGGGATCAGCGGCTTCACCTGCCCGGGTGTTCCGCTTATCAATACCGACAGGTGTGAGTGCCGCAGCTCCCGATACTCCCGGTCTGTCCGCCGGTTGTAACTGAGTGGGTCGTGATCGAACGAGCTGCGGATCACCTCGCTCCAATGGCCATAATCCGAGGCGATGGAGTTGCTGACCATGTCCGCCTCGGTCTCGCAGATGATCCCCACGCCGCCCGAGTCGATGATATTCTGCAAGATACCGGTACCGGTGTTGTTGCCGGAGAATATAAACATACGGTTGAGAGGCATTTCCGGCTCCTCGGCTTTCGCCTTTTCCCGTCCCAAGGAATTGAAGGAGGTCATCTCTTTCTTATACCTTTTCATCTCCTCCGCCACGGTCGCCCGGATCTCGTCGTGGATCGGTTGCACGAGCATTCGCGTCCACGCGAGCACGCCTTTTCCGGAGGCGGGGGGAGCGACGACGAAGGTTTGCAAACTGGAGAAGAACCATTTGCCTCCATATAGGAACCGCAGCGTCTGGGCGAGCGAGGCGCCCAAGGTGGTGAGCCCGCCCAGAAGGAGTACATCCCGTTGCTCCCGGCTCTGTCCGAACGCCATGATCTGCCGCAACATCCGGGGCCACTCATGCCCCTCGGGGAAGAAGGGCAGGTGGGTGAACGGATCGACCTGCTCCTCGATCTCGGTCTCTACATTATTATCGCACGCACGTGTGTGGGAAACAGGTGCTGCATTATTTGCATTACTTGCATTACTTGCGTGCGTATTGCGGGGGCGGCTTGGAGGCTCCAAGCGTACGCCCGCCAGTTCGGCCAAGTGGAAGGCCGTACCGAGGTGTATCCTGTGGTCTCCCTTTTTCAAGGAGTTGGAGAAAAGTCGTTCGGCCTTCTCCCGGTTAAACTTCACCGATAGGGAACACAGGGCGATGAAACCTTCTCGTCCTGCCTCGCCGCAATCGTTGGCGATGGCAAACGCCAAGCGTACGTATTCACAATATCCGGGGGCGATATCTACACCCGCCGAACGAACCGCTTCTACTAAGCGGGATAAACTGTCTGACATGTAATTTATGATTTATGAGTTATGATTTCAAATCCTAAAGAGTGCGTTGGGATCATGACATAGGAAACAGGAGCGGACGATGTCTTTGCCGCTCGGGTCTACTTTCCGGGAGCCTCGCGTCTCTCCGTCGCCATACACATATTCCACGTAGTTCATTACGCCTAGGATATGCTCGGAGATATAGGCGGGTGTCTCGTTTCCGGGATGTTCCGGATAGGGGACGAAAGCCTTTACGCCTCGTTCGCTCGGGCTGATGAAGCAGAGAGTGGGGCATAGGTAGGCATCGTCGAACAGCTGTCTTCGGAGAGCTTCCGCCTCCGCGGTAGAGTCCAATCCGTCTACATCCACTACTACCAATCCGCTCGGGGCTAGGAGCCGATCGCTTTTCCGGTAGGAGAAAGTCCCGCAAGGCGTGACATACGGTAGCGTTTGCCGTTTCAGCTCGCTGAATCGTTCCTTGTCACCCGTCTCAAGCGGGAGGCGGAGCTGCCGGGTGAGGCGTTCGAGGGCCGGATCGCCGGTGATGAGTCGGGCCACCTCCTGTAAGGTGACTTCTCGACTGGGATATACGGTAGCCGGTCGTGATACTCGTCCCGTTAGGCTATCTTTGACCGGTGAGATCGGGGCTGCGAAAAGGGACATTTTAAATTCATTTTTCATGTATTCTTTTTCTTAAGATTAACGGCGGTGAAGGTCGGATTAATAAAATAAAGTGCGGGACGAACAGTTCGTCCCAATGTTAATGGTGTTGACATGATTAAATAAAAGATAACAGAATAAACAAGGATTTAAGGAGGATTTATATGAAAAAAGAAGACGTGGTGGGGGGTATGTTGGCTTATATAGCCCACCTTCGTGAGGTGGGGCGTTATTCCACGGCGAAGAGTTATCTGGACGCTTTACGCTCGTTCAAGTGTTTTTGCGGGATGGAGGAAATCCCTTATGCCTATATAGACAAAGAGAGGCTCTTGCTTTATCAGGCATGGCTGTCGAAGCGGGGCTGTATGCGCAATACGGTGTCCACCTATATGCGGCGAATCCGGCATATCTATAACTTGGCGGTGGAGGCTGGCGAGGTTTCGTATATCCCGAATCTGTTCAAGGGGGTGTTTACAGGCGTGGAGAGCAAGCGGAAGAAGGCGTTGCCTCTGGATAGCTTGCGTTCGTTGATGGGGACTCCGAGAGTTGAGCCGGAGATGCGGAGAACCCAGCTGTGTTTTTGCCTGATGTTCTCGTTCAGCGGGATGGCGTTCGTGGATTTCGCCCATTTGCGGAAAGAGAATGTCAAGGACGGGGTCTTGTCGTACCACCGTCAGAAGAGCGGGTCTTTCATCCGGGTGGAGATCCCGGCCGATGTACGGCTCTTGTTGGATGAGTTGGCGGTTTGCACGGACAAGGACTCGCCTTACCTGTTCCCGTTTCTGAGCGGGAAGAAAACGGGTGAGGCGGCCTATGCGGAATACAACGGCGCCTTGCTGCGCTTTAACCGCGCCTTGAGGTCGCTGGCGGAGACTTGTGGTGTGGGTGAGCCGGTCACCTCGTACACGATCCGTCACTCTTTCGCCACGACCTTGAAGGAACAGGACGTACCGATCGAGATGATCAGTGAGCTGTTGGGGCATACGTCTATCAAGACCACGCAAATTTACTTGAAGAGCTTTTCCTTGGAACGTCTGTCGGCGGTGAACCGGGCTTGCTTCGAGAGCGTGTATAAACCGGTATCCGAGGTAGGGTAAGAGATTGGCTACTCGGGAAGTAGCGTATTCTTTCATGCCGCGAATATAGTAAAAAATAACTAAAAACAAGCGAATAGATCCGCTTGTTTACTCATTGTAGGCGTTTGATCCTCTCGATTCTTTGATTTTCCCATTTTATCCTAAACGTATAGACATGGTGACGCGGGTGAAACGACCTCTTGTTCCCGGTATCATTCCACCATGCCTCATAACCTGTGTGTGTATCCCTGTAGAGACGGGGCGTGCCCCGTCTCATCTCCTCAAAATGGTATTTAAATTACCGTCAGACGATGGGAGACGGAGCACGCTCCGTCTCTACAGCTGGGTAATTTTCACCTCCTTTTACGCTACTTCCCGAGTAGCTTAATATTTCAAGCGATGGTGATTTTCAGAAAAGCCATTTTTAAAGACATAAAGTGTTGTTTATCAGGAGTAAATATGGTTCTCTTGGTAGGGCTTTGAATTGTCGTGAGGCTTGAGTGGAGATCCTGCTATAATCTTAGGAAAAGATAATCATAATGATGAATGTTTTGAGAGACGGTTGCTCGGAGAGGGGTACGGCGCGGGTTGGCAAGCGTCATGACCTGAAGACTGTACGCTGGTACGTGCTCACGCTTCCTACTACGGGTGTGGCACGACGCGACAGGATCAGCCCCGCTAAAAGCTTGGATGCCGAGCTTTCCCGGCGCGAGCGTCGTGGGGAGACGTTGTTCGAGTATTTCGCCCCCTCCTATGTGGAGGTGAGGAAGGTGGACGGAAAGATGGTCAACACGAAGCGGCCCCTGCTGTTCAACTACGTGTTTGTCCGGTCCTCGGTTGAGGAGATCTTCCAGATGAAGCGTACGCTTCCCCTATACAATTTCCTTCCCCGGGTCTCTTCCGGAGGCATGACTCATTTCCCTTATCTGTCGGATGACGAGATGGGGAATTTACGTTGGGTGGCGGAATCTTATTCCAACGAGCTTCCGGTGTACGTACCGGACAGCGACCGCTTGCTGAAGGGAGACCGTGTGCGTATCACGTCCGGTTATTTTACCGGTATGGAGGCGGAGGTGGTGATCCAGCCGGGTGGCGGTCATAAAGATGTGATGGCTCGTATCCTCGATTGCATGTGGGTCCCCTTGTTGGAGGTGAAGCCGGGCGAGTATGAGCTGATCGAGCTGAACACAAAGGGTAAGCACGTCTATACCCATCTGGATAACGACCGTCTGCGGGAGGGTTTGCACGATGCCTTGGGACGTTACCATGCCTCCGGCAGCGTATCAGAGGAGGATACCCGCTTGGCCCGTGAGGTGTTGAGATCCTACGGTTCGCTCCGTGCGGAGACGGACGTGATGCGTTGCAAGATCTACTCATTGCTTCTTTCTGCCTACAAGTTGTTGGGCGATGAGGAGGAGTTCACACGTTTGCATGACACGATGCGTGGTATGCTCCCGGTGGTGAAAGCTCCGCAATCCCGTGCCTTGTTGCTGGTGACGCTCTACGGTTGCACGGACAGCGCCCTTTACCGGCAGATGGCGCATGAGGTGGTGGATCCGTGGCGGGGTGAGTCCTCGCCCAAGAAAAGCAAGTTATCCTTGATCCGCCGGTTGGACGATTACGACGGGTGGCTCAACCATGAAATAAGTTAACAGTAGACAAGTGACAGTTGACAGTTTAAATCAAAAATCATAAATCAAAAAGAAATGTCTTCCCTTCCTTCCGGCGTTCGTTTGGTGCGGTTGCTGAACGAGCATTTAA
>NZ_QTMG01000023.1:50063-94463 GCF_003635435.1 Parabacteroides sp. AF21-43
AATCAAAAAGAAATGTCTTCCCTTCCTTCCGGCGTTCGTTTGGTGCGGTTGCTGAACGAGCATTTAAATGATATCATGAACCGCGAGCGTGCGAACCAAAACTCGATTCACCTGTATTGCACGGGTCCTTACTGGGTGGCATTTGAGCGCTCGGCCTATCAGTTGCGCCATGTGTTCCCGGACAGCGAGATTACGCCAATGCGTTTGCTCGGCTACCCTTTTCCTGTGGTGATGGTGTCCGTTACGGATCGTTCGCTCCGCTCGTATGCCCGCAAGCACATCTTGCGAAGAGACGACATAGATTACAAATTATTAACAGCATCCCAACTCTCCCATGAGGACTACCAAGCGTGGCATGCCGGCGAGGTGAAGGGGTTGCCTTCATTAAGTGAGATCGTATGAGTGAGGTGCAAATTCTATTATTGTTATTACTGTCCGGATATCTGATCTCCGTGTCTTTGGGCATGGTGATCATCCCGAGGATCTTGGTGATCTCCCACAAGAAAAGACTGTATGATGTCCCGGATTCTCGAAAGGTACACACGACCCCGGTTCCCCGCTTGGGTGGCCTGTCGTTTTTTCCCGTGGTCTTGATGTCGTTTGCCTTGGTGATAGGCTTTCGCCTTTATCTGTGGCCCTCGGATCTGTCTAGCTTCTCGATCGAGATGCTCCATGAGTATCTTTTCTTGTTCGTGGGCATGACACTTCTTTATCTGGTGGGTGTCTGCGATGACTTGGTCGGGGTGGGTTACCGCTACAAGTTCATCGTACAAGTCGTGTCGGCCCTCCTGCTGGTGTTGTCCGGCAATTGGCTCGATACGCTGGGAGGCCTATTCGGGATCTATTCGGTCCCGGCCTTGCTGGGTGTGCCAGTCACGGTTTTCGCCGTGGTTTATGTGACAAACGCTATCAACCTGATTGACGGGATCGATGGTCTGGCCTCCGGTTTGTGCTGTATCGCCTTATCGGTCTTGAGCGTGTTCTTTTTCATTCAAGATCAATGTGTTTATGCCTTGCTCGCTATCTGTACGCTGGGAATCCTCATGCCTTTCTGGTGCTACAATGTCTTTGGCAATGCCAACTGCGGGCATAAGCTCTTCATGGGCGATGCTGGGAGTTTGACGTTGGGCTACGTGATCAGTTTCCTGATCATTCATTTATGCGTATCGAATAGTACCTCTACGGAGCGTTCGAATCCTTATTTGGTGATTGCCTTTTCCACGGTCTTGGTACCGTTGCTGGACGTGGTACGTGTGGTGCTGCGCCGCCTTCGTGAGCACAAGAACCCGTTCTTGCCGGACAAGAACCATTTCCATCATAAGTTGTTGCGCACGGGTATGCGGGTGCGGATGGTGATGGTGACGATCATTTGCGTGTCCGTTTTCTTTATCGCATTGAATATTGTATTGGCTAATCATTTGAATGTCAATTGTATATTATTTTTAAACCTGTCTCTATGGACGGTTCTTCACTTGGTGATCGATTGGCTGATCGCCCGGAATCGGCAGAAGAGGGAATCGGCATTCGACAAGAGGTTCTAGACAAGGAAAGCCGGGAAGGGCAATTCCGTCCTTCCTATAAATCAAAATACCATGAAGAAAGTATTGAAAGGCTGGCTCATCGACAATTCGGTGACCACCGACAACAAGACGGACAAGATCTTGTTACTGGCCTCGGCCGGAAGTTTAACTTTGGATGACGTGTTGGAGGAGATGTACAAGCAAGACACCGGTCTACGCCCGGAGACGATGCGTCACTCTGTGACCCTCTACCATCGGATAGTAATGGACTTGATCTTAAACGGCTATAGCGTGAACACGGGTCTGTTCCGTGCCGTCCCCCAGTTGAAAGGCGTGGTTGAGGGCGGCGTTTGGAACAAGGAGAATAATTCCATCTACGTCTCTTTCACGCAAGACAAGGCTCTGCGCGAGGCGATCGCCAAGACCGTGGTGGAGATCCTCGGCGAGAAGTCTAACATCATGTACATCCTGGAGACCGAGGATCGTAAGACGGGCTTGAAAGACGGCAGCGCCACTGCGGGTCACAACTTCTTCGTCCGTGGGGCGATGTTGAAAGTGGTTGGCGACCACGAGTCGGTAGGTGTTACGCTGACCGACTCCAAAGGTGCCACCACGAAACTGACGGATGACCAGATCACCATCAACAACCCTTCTTCGCTCACGTTGCTCCTGCCGGCTGATTTGGCGGAAGGTGAGTACACGCTGACTGTGACGACGCAGTATTCGAACTCCTACACGCTGAAAGTACCCCGCAGTATCAGTACCCCGATCTGGATTGGCGGCAAACCTGCTGATGGAGGCGGTGACAGTGAGAGTCCGGATGAGGTTTGATGATCTTATGAGCTAGTGGTTCTTTGTCCCAAGTGTTGAGACAGGTAATTCCCAAGGCATGGGAGTTATCAGTCCCAATGCTTGGGACAAATGAGGAATACAGAACCTTGTGTTAAATGAATTAAAGGAAGGAAAGAATGGAATCAATTTATCATCATACATCATTCAATGTTTTAAAGAGTATTGTAACCGATACCGGATTAAACTTTAGAGCCAGTAAATATAGTAACTATATAAATGGCGAGTATGAATGGATCAAGGATAAGGCGAATGTTGCGATTCAGGAGATGTGCGAGGAGCAGGGCGAACCTTTTGATAGTGATCCCAAAGAACATAATCCTGATGTTTTTTCAATGTGTTTACATGACAAAAGAGGAAAGGGAAGAAAAACAGCAATGAAACGTGTTTATGATAAATGCATGGTTGGGCCTGATAACTATCAAGAGGATTTGTCGGTCTGTACTTCTTGCCTCAAATAGGAAGAATTTGAATAAGAGAAGGAGTATAGGTATATGATGCCTAAATATAACCGGATCCTTTTTAGTATGATAAACAAATAACATATGAGTTAAGTGCGGAGAGTCGTGTGATGGGAGACTGCTTAGTATGGTTCTGTGAGAAAGGAAGGTTAAAGTTTCCCTCTCTTTACTTGACCTTGAAACATCTTTTTGATAATTGAAATATAGACGTACAAACTAATTAATATGCAAGCGATTATTTTAGCGGCGGGTATGGGAAAACGCCTCGGGGAATTGACTCGTAATAATACAAAGTGTATGGTGAAAGTTAATGGTACTTCCTTGATAGATCGTATATTAACTCAGCTTTCCCTGTTGGATTTGTCGAAAGTAATAATAGTTATCGGATATAAAGGGGATCTTCTACGTAACTATATTGGTCACAAATATAAAGGATTGAAGATAGAATATATAGAAAATCCAGTTTATGATAAGACGAACAATATTTATTCGCTTTCCTTGGCAAAGAAAGAGCTGCAAAAAGATGATACATTATTGATAGAATCAGATTTGATATTCGATGATACTCTTTTCCCGATGATTGTCTATAATCCATACCCTAATTTAGCGCTGGTAGCAAAGTACGAGACTTGGATGGACGGAACAATGGTTCGCTTGGATGAGGAGAATAATATTGTCAATTTTATTCCTAAGAAAGCCTTTAAATACGGAGATGTAGATTATTATTACAAAACGGTTAATATCTACAAGTTCAGCAAAGAGTTCTCCACTACGAATTATGTTCCCTTTTTGGAAGCGTATACTAAGGCTCTGGGCAATAATGAGTATTACGAGCAAGTGCTTCGGGTGATTACACTGTTGGATAAATGTGAATTGAAAGCCTTGCCTTTGCAGGGGGAAAAGTGGTATGAGATAGACGATGTGCAGGACTTGGACATTGCGGAAACGATTTTTGCCACAGAAGAAGATCGCTTGTCGCTTTATCAAAAGCGCTATGGTGGTTATTGGCGTTTTCCGAACTTACTAGACTTCTGTTATTTGGTCAATCCGTTTTTTCCACCTCAGAAGTTGAAGGATGAGTTGAAGGCTAATTTTGACGTGTTATTGGCTGAATATCCTTCTGGAATGCGTGTTAATTCGTTACTGATAGCTAGGTATTTTCATATTAAAAAAGAGTATGCCGTAATTGGGAATGGTGCGGCTGAGCTGATCAAGTCTCTTATGGAACAGATAGAGGGAAAGATTGGTGTCATATATCCGACGTTTGAAGAGTACCCAAATCGTTGCGATAAGGAACAGCTAATTTGCTTTACGCCGGATAATAGGGATTTCTCTTATTCTGCTTCCGATTTGAGAGCTTTCTTTTCTGATAAGCCTATTTCTACTTTGCTGTTGGTAAATCCTGACAATCCTTCTGGGAATTTCATTCCATACGCTGATTTGTTGGATTTGATAGCATGGGCACAACAAAGAAGAATCCGTATGGTGGTTGACGAATCATTTGTCGATTTCAGCGTAGGTTATGAAAATAATACTTTGTTGTGTGATGATGTATTGGAACAATATGAGAATTTGGTAGTGATGAAGAGTATTTCCAAGTCATACGGTGTTCCCGGTCTTCGTTTAGGCGTGTTGGCTTCGGGTAACATCGAGTTAATCAAGAAGATCAAAAGCGATATCTCTATTTGGAATATCAATTCGTTTGCCGAGTTCTATATGCAGATTTACGGGAAGTATGAGAGCGACTATAAGAAAGGTTGTGAAAAGTTTATCGCAGAACGCCAACGCTTTTATGAAGATTTGCGATCAATACCTTTCTTGCGTGTGATACCCTCACAGGCTAATTATTTCTTATGCGAGGTGACAGATAAATATAAAGCTACAGAACTTACACAACTCCTTTTGAAACATTGCAACATTCTTGTTAAAGACTGTAGCACAAAATCAGCCTTTGCTTGCAAACAGTATATTCGCTTGGCTATACGCAACAGAATTGATAATGCTTATTTCATAAAAGCACTTAACGAACTTTTGTAATAGAAATTGTTGTTCCACTGATTATTGATATACGGGGAAAATGCAATATCTCCGATTTGGGTAAATATACTTAATATCTATAAAATGATTTCTTTCTTAAAACTGGAAAATAATAAAACAGCAAAAACGTTATTTGCCAATTTTACTTATTTGTCAATTCTAGAAATCATAGGATTATTACTTCCCTTGATCTCATATCCATACGTTATAAGGACTGTTGGAGCCGATAACTATGGGGTAGTTGTTTTTTGTCAAGCTATTATTGCGTATGTAGTTATTATAATAAATTTTGGTTATAACGTTTCTGCAACAAGGAAAATAAGTGAAAATAGAACTAATGTGTTTAAAATTAGAGAAATATATTCAAGTATTGTATATCAAAAGCTATTGATATTTGCGATATGCTTGGTGAGTGGGTTGTTCGTATTAATATTCTTGAAATATGATTACTCTGTTATTCTCCTTGGATTTATAGGACTTTGCATTCAAGAAGTGTTTTTTCCTACATGGTTGTTTCAAGGACTAGAAAGGATGAAGTTTATAACAATTATCACTTTTGTGGCAAAGTGTTCATGTCTAATTTTAATTTTTTTGTTCGTACATGATAAAAAAGACTATGCTTGTATTCCAGTATTATATTCAATAGGAGGTTTTTTTACATCAGTATTATCGGTTATTATCCTTAAAAAAAAGTTCGATATATATTTTGTGAAGGTGTCTAAGTATAGGATGAAAGAGGATTTTTTAGAAAGTCTTCCTTTTTTTACATCTCGTTTATCTGCTATTGTCATGGAAAGAGGTAATGTCTTAGTGATAGGAACTTTTTTTTCTTATGATATGGTTGCTATATACGATTTGTGTGCTAAGATAGTTTCAATTTTAAAAACTCCATTTTCATTAGTAGCACAAGTTATATATCCAAATGTAGCTAAGAGTAAAAATATGCTGCTAGTGAAAAAATCTATTAAGATAGTGCTGCTTTTTGGTGCTTTTGTTTGTTTGTTTGTTTACTTATTTGCTCCTAATATTATTTTATTATTAAGTGATACTTCAATGTTAGGGGCCGTTTCGATATTAAAGATTATGGTTTTATATGTTCCAATAGTGGGGATCAGCTATCTATTTGGTGCTTCTGTTTTAGTTGTTAAAGGGTATTCAAGGGAATATAATTTAAGTGTTGTATATTCTGTCTTGTTATATATATTGATGTTATTATCATTTATCAGTTTTTCTAAAGTAAATCTTTATACAATGGCATTGGCTTTTGTTGCACCCGAATTATTTGTTGCGTTGTATAGGATTTGTATCGTTAAATATAAAAATATATTAAATTGATGGCGTATGTTATCTGATAAGCAAAAAAAACATATTTTGGTGAATCGTGATGGTTTGAAGTATTATACTGTTGAAGGGTTGGAAAAAGTACACGAAGAAATGCTACGTCTATTATTGATAATAGATACTATTGCAAAAGAAAATAATATTCCCTATTGGATAGATGGGGGTAGTTTGATTGGTATAGTACGTCATAAAGGATTTATTCCATGGGATGATGATCTGGATATTTCTCTGCTAAAAAAGGATTACCTTAGGTTAATTAAAGAAATATCAATGTATTGTGAAATGCACAATGATGTTGCACTGTTTTATAACGAGCCATTAGTAGAACATACTTGTAACTTTTTTGCCAGTAAAAAAGTATTTTCTCGTACTCAGGGTTCTTGTGTTCTTGTTCCTGTTAAAATAGATATTAGACCTGTTAATTGTATAGTTAAAAATAAAGATAATGTAATAGAAAATAATATTTATAGAGATACTGCAAATTATATCATATTTGGTAAATCTTATGGTTATATGAAAAAAACTTTAAGCCATAAAAATGAACAAATGGATTTTTTAGAATACTATAATTATAAATATGGGTTAGTAGATTCTGGATTAGAAAATGTTATAATGGTTCATCCTTATTTTGAATTTTCTAATACATTTGAGCTTACCTATAATGATTTGTTTCCATTAAAAATGCTGCAATTTGAGAATATGTTGTTGCCGGTTCCGAATAATTATGATTATTTGCTAAAAGAGTTGTATGGAGATTATATGAGTTACCCAAATATTTGCCATAGAGCACCTGTAGCATGTCAAATTTATCAAAGGCAATTGAAAGATAATCGTTTTAACTTGTGCTTGTCGATGTTTAAACATACTAACAGAGGATTGTTGTACAGGATGCGTATTATATTAGTGCAGATAAGATTGTTGGGAGTGTTTGAATATATGAAAATAAAAATTTATGAGTAATCGTGATAAAATTTTGAGTTATAGGGATTTGATAAAGAAAAAGCTGATTCCTTTAATAAATGCTGATTATGTATTGTTGGATGTACCCAACCATCCTAATATTGGTGATAATCTTATTTGGGAAGGAGAACTTCGATTTCTTGAAAATATTCATTATAAGTGTATTTACTCGGCAAATGTTCATAATTGGGATGAAAATAAGATAAAGGATGCCAAAATTATTTTATTTCATGGAGGAGGAAATTGGGGAGATCTGTATCGAGAGTGTCAAGAGCATCGTTTATATATTGCAGAGAAATTTAAAGATAAGCGCATAATAATATTTCCACAAACGGTGTGGTATAATAATAAAAGTATTCTTCCAATAGATTGTAAAATATTTAACAATCATGCGGATATTCATATTTGTTTGAGAGACCAAATGTCTATGGATATATTGTCTAATTATGTAGATGCAAAAAAACTGTATTTACTGCCTGATATGGCTTTCTTTGTTGATGTTGAAGCCATGCCGATGAGAAAGGTAAGGAATGATTGTATATTATTCATGCTTCGCACTGATTCAGAAATAGATGATATAACTTTTAAGTTGGAATCAGATTTTGACGTAAAAGATTGGCCTACATTTTCTAATAATAAATATATTTTATTATTGTACTCATATTTTGAGTATTTTAAAGTGGTGGTTTCTAAGAGATTGCAAAAATGTAAATTTCTAAATGTTTTTGTGAGTCCTATATATGGTTTAAATAGAAAAAATAATAGAGAGCGGTATATTTATAAGGGAATAAATTTTTTTTCGAACTATGAAATTATTTATACAACGCGTCTTCATGGACTAATTTTAGGTATTCTTATGGATAAGAAAGTGATAATTGTTGATAATAAATATAATAAGTGTAAAAATTATTATGATACATGGCTCCGTGAGTTTGATAATATAGAATTGATGAGCTAATTTTTTTCTGTTATAGACATCATTGCGAAATCTTATCTGCAAACATAACAATAAATGAAAGTTACAATTTTACTACCTGCATATAATGCGGCACTTTATCTTAGAGACTCTTTAGATAGCATTATGCGACAAGCATTTAAAGATTTTGATGTGCTGTTGATTGATGATGGATCTATGGATGATACCTCAAAAATCGCAATTGAGTATAGTAATATTGATAGGCGTATAAAGTATTATAAGAATGAGAAAAATATTGGTCTAATCAAGACGCTTAATAAAGGATTATCGCTTGCTAAAGGTGAATATATCGTTAGAATGGATGCTGATGATATAATGTTTGATGATAGGCTTTACAAACAAGTAAAATATATGGATTCAAATCCTGAATGCTTTGTATGCGGAGGGCAAATGGAGTATATAGGAGGCTTGACTGGAATGGCTCCTATTTTGCCTCAAAAATATGAAGATTTACTTTATTTATCTTTGATAAACTGTCCTTTGTATCATCCTACAACTATTATTAGGAACAGTGCGATTAAGCAGTTTGGATTGAAATACAATGACTCATATAAACATGCGGAAGATTATAAGTTTTGGAGTGATATAATTTTTTCACATCCTAACTCTATTGCCAATATCAAAGATGTTGTATTGTTTTATCGTATTTCGAACAACCAAATAACCGCAAAATATAGTGATGAACAAGATTTAATATCAAAAATAGTGAGAAGAGAAAATGTTCAGCATGTTTTAGTGCCATATGGTATAAAGTTGCCGGAAGTAGTGAACTGTGAAATAATTGAAAAGGTATCTTCGCTTATAAGAAAGGAGCATATTGATGCAGCTGAAATTCTGACATTGGTACTATGTATGCTGTATATGTCTATGGAAAATTCTTATGTTAGAATAAAGCATTTTATACTGTCGAAGGATTATTCTTTATTTGTTAAAAATTCTTCGAGAATCAAATTGGGATTGTCTGTTTTGTTAAGTGGAATTTTCTCTAATAGAGGGAAAAGATTTGTGATTTAAATCTTATAGTACTCGATTCATTATGCCTAAAGTTAGGTGGTATCAAAATATACTGATTATATTTTGCTTCTTTGTTTATTTCTTTCCATTTAAAGCTTACGGGTTTGATCCAAGGCTTTTAGTCTTTTTGTTTTTCTTTATTTATATGATTAAAGATGGATTGTTACTTAATAGAAAAGTAAAGTGTAGATATATAAAGACTTTGTTTTATCCTGTCTTGATGTCTTTGTTTACAGTGCTTTCAAGTGTTGTAAATACGATAACCGAAAATACGTTTATTATATTTCCTTTTCAAGTTATTTATTTATTACTTCTTTCTTACTGTATATACTATATTACAAAAAGGTTTTGCAAGGTAATAAGCTTTTATGTAATAACACGCTATTTTTTGATGACATTAGTTGTACAGTCTGTTATAGCTATAGTAATGTTTGTCAATCAACCAATATGTTTATTCCTGTTTGATTTACAAGGTATAGATCTTACTAGTAGGGTTATTAAAATGTATTTCGGAGTCCGGTTGATCGGACTCGGTTGTTTCTACTTTGGAGCTGGAGCTATATATGGATTAGGCTTAATTGCTATAATGCCATTCATGTTAAAAGCGAAAAACAAGCAGCAATTAATTAAGTTGATATTGCTATATGTTTATATATTCATTGTAGGTATCTTCTTTGCAAGGACGGCTATGATTGGTTGTGTGTTTAGTATAGTGTATTTGATTTTTTGTATATTAATACCTAAAATGTGTAATAAGGTATTTTTAGTTTTCAGACAATTTATAATCTATCTTACTGTTTTTGGTATAGCATTAGTTTTCATTTATACATCATCTCCCAAATTGCAGGAAGATTATGGTGATATCATTGATTTTGGTTTTGAAGCTTTTATTAATTTAGTTGAAAATGGAGAACTATCGACTGCATCAAGTGATGGATTAACGGAATATCATTTGAGTATATGGCCGCAAAATCAAAAAACATATTATATTGGTGATATGCGTTGGACTAAAGGCGATAGTTATTATGGTGATTCTGATGTTGGGTATGTTAGGTTATTGTTCTATTTTGGTGTTCCTGGAGTAATACTATTTCTATTATATCAATATAGTATAGTTAGAATTTCTGGTTTGATATTTAAAGAACGGATTCTTTCGTTTTTCTTTTTTACGGTGTTTTTTTATGCTTTGATATTATTAATTAAAGGGTATATTGATGTTGCATCATTGATATTCATTTATTTACATTATAAATCATTAGATTCAAAATATGAAAATCGTATACTTTGTTGATGGATTAAACAGAGGAGGCGTAGAGTCGGTTGTTTGTCATCTATCGTCAAGTTTCGCCAAATTGAGGAATAAGATCTATATTATATGTTTGCACAAAGATATGAATGATCTGCACCTTGAAATACCTGAATATATCTCTGTTTTTTACCTTCCTTTTGAAAGTAACAGGAATCATCATGTTAATTATATTCGTTATTTGCCGAATTTAGTGGATTTGTTGAAAAAGATAAAACCGGATATTGTTCATGCGCACAATTCCTCATTTTCATATTTCTTTTTATCTATAGGTATATTGCTATCGAGAACTGTTCCGGTTAATATTAGAAGCATACATTTTAGTGGTTTTTTTCTGGAAAAAAGAACAATCGAAGATAAAATACGTTTTATCTTCGATTGGTGTGCATGTCGATTGTTAAAAACGATAATTATATCTGTTGGTCCTACGGTAAGTCGTGTTGTTAAAAGATTATATACTTCTAATCAACATTTGACGATAGTAAATGGAATTGATACAAAAGAAAAATTTTGTAAACGTAATCTTACGAAATCGTGTATGGGGATTAGTGAAGATAAATATGTTGCTGTTTATGTTGCACGAATTTGTGAAGGAAAGAATCACGATACCCTAATCAAGGCGTGGGAAATAGTGACACAGTATCACCCTTCTGCCTTATTACTATTTATTGGAGATGGCCCACTTAAAGAACAATATCAATCTGTTGTTCATGAAAAATCATTAGATGATAAAATCACATTTACTGGTTCTATTCCCAATATTGTTGAATATCTGTCAATTGCAGATGTTGGAGTGTTTCCCTCAGAATCTGAAGGGCTACCATTGGTTCTTATGGAAATGATGGCTGTGGAACTACCTGTGGTTGCTTCTAAAATACCATCTTGCTGTGATCTAATAGAGGAGAATGTTAACGGTATTTTATATGAAACCTATGATTATAAAGATTTGGCTAACAAAATTCTGAGTGTTTTATGTGATAATGAGCTAAAGAAAAAACTTGGAGAACAAGCTAAGTTGCTTGTTTGTAATCATTACTCCATTGAAAATATGATAAATCGGCATAATATTCTTTATCAGAAGTTGCTATTAAAACAGAATTTTACAGATGCGTATAATTAACAGATTTATTAGTACTGTGAAAGGAGAAGATTTTAAATTAGATTCAAGGGTTCCATTATCTTATGTTATCTTACTTTTCCTGTCACGAGGACTATCCTTGCTTTGGGGTATTATTCGTTTTCGATCAATAAAAAAACTTTTTATACATCCTTCAAGTGTAATGAGGTGTACCTCTATGATTAAAGTAGGAAAAAATTTCAGTGTAGGAAGAAATTGTTATATAAATGCTCTTTCCCAAGAGGGGCTGATATGCGGCGATAACGTATCTATCGGTTATAATACGCACATAGAATTAACAGGTTCTTTACGGTATTTTGGAAAGGGAATGCGAGTAGGAAATTATGTCGGATTAGGTACACATGGGCATTATGGAAGTGGAATGGGCTTTTTAGAGATTGGAGATGATACTATATTCGGAAATTATGTGAGTATACATCCAGAGAATCATAATTATCATAATACAAATATTCCTATTAGGCTACAAGGTGTTAATGGTGTTGGCGTTAAAATTGGCAAGAATTGTTGGATTGGAGCAAAAGTTACGATTTTAGATGGTACTATCATCGGCGATAACAGTGTTGTAGCAGCAGGTGCTGTTGTGCGTGGACAGTTTCCTGATAATTGTGTTATAGGGGGGATTCCGGCAAAAATTATCAAATATATTTAACAATCATTCTATTTATGTTATTATCTATATGTATTCCGTGCTGTAAAAGGATTGAGCAACTAGAACTAACACTTACAAGTATTTTTCAAGATAATTCAGATGTTCCAATAACTGATTATGAGGTTATTCTTTCTGATAATGATCCTCTACATGAAATAGAACTGTTGGTTAATAAATTTGATTTTGAAAACTTAAAATATTTCCATACAGATTGTGAGGGATTTTTAAACTCCTATTGTGTTCTTACATATGCGAAGGGCACATTCTTAAAACTTCATAATAGTCAAGCAAAATTCAAAAAAGGGAGTTTGACGAAAATAATTGATGATATTAGAGGGTCGCAAGATGATAAAGCTTTACTATTCTATTCAAATGGAATGCTTAATAAAAACAGAGTGTTGGCATATGATGATTTTAATTCTTTTATGTATAACTTGTCATATTGGTCTTCGTCAAGCAATGGCTTCTGCATATGGAAAGATGAATTTGATAAGATAGGAGAAATAAAGTTAAATCCTTTATTTCCTCATACCTCCTTGTTCTTGACGCAACATTGTTTAGGAAAATATATTATTAATGATGAATATTTGTTTGATGTTCAAAGGATTCCTAAACGAGGTGGGCATAATAAATTCAAAGCTTTTACTATTGAATATCCGTCTTTGATTGATGCTGTATATAAATCTGGATATATTTCCATGAAATGTAAAAAGCATATATTGAATGATATATTATTCTATTTTCTTCCTACGCTTCTTTTTAATAAATATGTGGCAAGGATAGAATGCTTTGATATATACGGATATAAGCAAAATATTAAGAAGTATTTCCCGTGGTTTTCTTATTATTTGACATATATGTTAATACTTATTGTTCCTTTTAATAAACTATATAATCGTATTAAGAAGCGGTTGAAAAAATTATCTTTTTTAGTGTATAGTGGTTGATTTTGCTATGATAATGTGTGTATAATAAGTTGTTTACATGAAATATATAACAATCATTGGTACGGTTGGAGTACCTGCTAATTATGGAGGTTTTGAAACCTTAGTCGAAAATGTGATAGGTGAAAATGCTTCTAAGGATGGGAATTATACGGTATATTGTAGTAGTAAAAGTTATCCTAAGAGGCTTAGTTTGTATAAAGGTGCTTCGTTAAAGTATATTCCTTTAGATGCTAATGGCATTCAAAGTATCTTTTATGATATTCTGTCTTTGATTCAAGCTACACGGAGAAGTGATGTTGTTCTGATATTAGGTGTCTCTGGATGTTGCTTTTTACCCATTTATCGTTTGTTCTCAAAAAAGAAATTGATAATTAATATTGATGGATTGGAACACCGAAGAAATAAATGGGGAAAGTGGACACGGCGATTCTTGAGGTTCTCAGAAAAAATGGCTGTGAAATATGCAGATGTAGTGGTGGCCGATAATAAGGGAATTCAAGATTATGTATTAGAAGAGTATGGTAAACAGGCTGAGTTGATTGCTTATGGTGGTGATCATGTTTTGTGTGACGTTTCTGATATAGAAGATGAAGTATTAGAGCAATATGGTCTAAAAGATGTAGATTATTCTTTTTCGTTATGCAGAATAGAGCCGGAAAATAACGTACATATAACATTGGAAGCTTTTAAACGGACTGGGAAAGAATTGTTTTTTATAGGAAATTGGGAAAGAAGTTCGTATGGAAAGATGCTAAAAGATAAATATGGTGATTGTGAAAATATCCATTTACTTTCCCCAATTTATGATGTGAAGGTGTTGAATGTTCTTAGAAGCCATTGTTGCTATTATATTCACGGACATAGTGCAGGTGGTACCAATCCGTCTTTGGTGGAAGCAATGTTTTTTAATAAACCGATATTGGCTTATGATGTGATTTATAATAGAGAGACAACGGAAAATAAGGCGGATTATTTTTCTTCTGTAGAAGATCTTGTGAATTTATTGAAAATGCCTGATTCTTATTATGTTTTAAATGCAGAAAATATGATGGAAATAGCTCAAAGATGTTATCGATGGATAATGATAACAAAACAATATGAGCGTTTATATGGCGTATCTGCAAAATAAATTATTATGCCGTTAATTGAAGATTTTGGCATGTTGATTTATACTGTCCTTCCAAATAGATATTCTCTCCTTTGCAATTCATAAATGTATGATGGACTCTGAATGTATAGACTATTCTTCTTGTCTAACTTACAGACTTTTTGGGTGATACCGAATTGAAGAGTATCATGTCTGTAAGCACTCAATTTAGGGCTGAGATTTAGAATCCGTACCTTCGTTGCGAACAAAAACTTATAGATTTGTGTATAGCAACGAGGATTTAGAGCGATTTTATTTTCAGTACCAAACAGAGTCACTGCCAAGAGGCGAGTCTGTTCAGTCTTTTTGTAAAAGGAATAAGGTTTCTTGTAATATCTTTCAATCAAACAGAAGAGGGAGTAGTTGAGCAGGGAAACCTTCTTTCGAGCTCCTGTAAAATACAGTGAGGGTATGGCAGACGATCAAAAAGACCGATTCATTCAGTACTTGGCGGAACAACATTGGGAAGATGGGCTGACCAAGCGAGCGATCTATCTAAAGCCGTTTGTATCTTTGTCAAAGAGGAACGGACTAATTCTGTATCACACATAAATGCCTTCCTTTTCAATTCGGTTTCTCAAAAGTGAATCCATTTGATCCCGCAATCGGACAATATCGACATTACAGCCGAATAGGGATTGTAAATCTTCCTTTATATGTACCAATGCGAACATATTTGGCTTTGAGGTCTCTAAATAAACATCAACATCACTGTTTTCTGTTTGTTCCCCTCTGGCTACAGAACCAAATATTCCTATACGGGTAATGCTATATTTGGATGCATTCTTCGCCATATAGTCACGCAAGATGTTTATATATTCAGTTGTTGACTTCATGTCTTCTTAATTCATTTTACGCAAAGATATGATAATTAGGTAATATCTACTGTAACATAAGCCGGAAATCCGTACCTTTGGCACACGGCTTTTTCATTTAAGAAATATTGTTCATCGCTTGTTTTTGCCATAAAAATCCTTATATCCGTGCGCAGCGATACGGAAGCACCGCCTTAGGTGTTTCATCTTATCGTTCATTCTTATTTTTTTATAGGCGGAATTCAATAGCGATATGATGTTTATATTGTCTTCCGCTTTTGTTTTTGCGATAGCAAAAACAGGATTTATTTTCTTGATATACAACTTTTCACACATAATATTACTAAAGAAGAAACACCTTGACTGTCTTCGTGGCGGCATCATGACTCATTTGAGAAAATTTGTATCTTCAGTCCCTAAATACTGCAGAACAAGCAGGGAGAACTTCAAACACAAACTTGAAGACATACTCATGTTTGTCATATTGAGGAGGCTCAGCAAGTGTATTACCAGAGCTGAAATGGTATTTTTGCCTATGCCGCACTGGCGTGGCTAGGGGTATTGTTCCCTTAAATCAAAGCTTAAATGAAGATACTCCCCATGTTCACGGACAATGTCGCTATCGCTATAAACCATTGGCGGTACTTGCTTGTTTAATAGCCATTATTACGTTAATAAAATAGAGAATATGAGAACAAATGATTCAAAAACATCCGTAGACTCTAAATTGGAGGAGATGGAGGAAAAGTATCCTGTAGAGCAAATCGCTGTTAAAAATGAGAAGAAAATAACGGCCAAGGATGTAAAGGAGGCTGTGAAAGAGATTAATCCCGATACGGACAGCTTGGGTAGCAGAGGGTAAAACGTATTTTAATTTGCTTAAAAGAATAATTATTAAGATTTATAGTATTATCTTTGTGGTTGCGGTTTGTAATAAACTGAGGTATAAAGATTGGTAAATCTAGCAAATTAAATAATAAAGATGTATAGAACAAGAACTTGTGGCGACTTGCGCCTTGCGGATGAAGGTCTGGTGGTTACACTGGCCGGTTGGGTGCAGAAAACCCGCAAAATGGGAGGAATGACATTTGTCGATATCCGCGACCGTTATGGTATTACTCAGTTGGTATTTAATCAGGAGGTTGATGCAGCTCTTTGCGAAAAGGCAAATAAGTTGGGCCGTGAATTCGTGATTCAGGTTACGGGTACGGTTCGTGAGCGTTCCAGCAAGAATGCGCATATCCCGACAGGTGATATTGAGTTGATCGTTTCTGAATTAAATGTCCTGAACACTGCGCTTACCCCTCCGTTCACGATCGAGGAGGAGACAGATGGCGGTGATGACTTGCGTATGAAATATCGTTATCTGGACTTGCGTCGTGCTTGCGTTCGTAAGAATCTGGAACTTCGTCATAGAATGGCGTTCGAGGTTCGCCGCTATTTGGATGAGCAAGGTTTCTTGGAGGTAGAGACTCCGGTTCTTGTAAATTCTACCCCGGAGGGTGCCCGTGACTTCGTGGTTCCTTCCCGTATGAACCCGGGACAGTTCTACGCTTTGCCTCAGTCTCCACAGACCTTGAAGCAATTGTTGATGGTTTCCGGTTTCGACCGTTATTTCCAGATCGTAAAATGTTTCCGTGACGAGGATTTGCGTGCGGATCGCCAGCCGGAGTTCACGCAGATCGACTGTGAGATGAGCTTCGTGGAGCAAGAGGATGTCTTGAATATGTTCGAGGGCATGGCGAAACATTTGTTTAAGGTAATCCGTGGTGTCGAGTTCAAGGAGTCGTTTATGCGTATGACTTGGCAAGATGCTATGAAACAATATGGTAGCGATAAACCGGATTTGCGTTTCGGCATGAAGTTCGTCGAGTTGATGGACATCATGAAAGGCCATGGTTTCTCCGTATTCGATAACGCCGCTTACATAGGGGGTATCTGTGCGGAAGGTGCTGCAAGCTATACCCGTAAACAACTGGATGCGCTGACTGAATTCGTGAAACGTCCGCAGGTAGGTGCTAAAGGTTTGGTTTACGCCCGTGTGGAAGCGGATGGTAACGTGAAATCAAGCGTAGATAAATTCTATAGCCAAGAGGTTCTTCAAGAAATGAAGAATGCGTTCGGCGCTAAGCCGGGTGATTTGATTTTGATCCTTTCCGGCGACGATGCGATGAAGACTCGTAAGCAACTTTGCGAGTTGCGTTTAGAGATGGGTAATCAATTAGGCCTTCGTGACAAGGATAAGTTCGTTTGCTTGTGGGTAATCGACTTCCCGCTGTTCGAATGGAACGAGGACGATCAACGTTTCTACGCTATGCACCATCCGTTTACCTCTCCGAATCCGGATGATATACCGTTGTTGGACACGGATCCGGGCGCTGTTCGTGCGAATGCGTATGATATGGTTATCAATGGCGTTGAAGTGGGTGGTGGTTCTATCCGTATCCACGACAGCCAATTACAGGATAAGATGTTCAAGCTGTTAGGATTCACCGAAGAAAGAGCGCAAGAGCAATTCGGTTTCTTGATGAATGCGTTCAAGTACGGAGCGCCTCCTCATGGAGGTTTGGCTTATGGCTTGGATCGTTTCGTGTCTTTGTTCGCCGGTTTGGATTCTATCCGCGACTGTATCGCTTTCCCGAAGAACAATTCTGGACGAGATGTTATGCTCGATGCTCCGGGTGTCTTGGATCCGGCCCAGTTGGACGAACTGAATTTGATCGTTGATATCAAGAAATAATCCAATCTGAAATTCCATTCGAATGGGAATCTTATTCCATCTGAATGGAATTTTCTTTTCTTCCGAAAGGAATTACTTTTTCTCCCGAACATAAATCAAAAGATATTTAGCATGGTAAAGGTTAAAGATATATTGAGAGAAATCGAGCATTACGCCCCGCTGCCGCTTCAAGAAGGTTTTGACAATGCGGGTGTGCAAGTTGGCGACGTGAACCAGCATGCGACGGGTGTGTTGCTATGCCTAGATGTTACCGAGGAGGTGCTTGATGAAGCGATCGAGATGGGATGTAACCTGATCATCTCTCATCATCCTTTGGCCTTTAAGTCGTTTAAGTCGTTGACTGGCTCCAATTATATCGAGCGTTGCATGATGAAGGCGTGTAAGTATGATTTGGTGGTTTATGCCGCCCATACCAATCTTGATAATGCCGTAGGAGGCGTGAATTACCGTTTGGCAGAGTTGATCGGCTTGCAAAATGTACGGATCTTGAGCCCCCAAAAAGGCGCTTTGTTGAAGTTGGTGACGTTTGTCCCCGAGGCTTATGCCGAGATCATGCGGAATACCTTGTTCAATGCCGGTGCGGGAAGTATCGGGAACTATGATGCTTGCAGTTATAATTTACATGGCGAGGGAACATTCCGTGCCAATGCGGGATGCAATCCGTTTTGTGGTGAGATCGGCGAGGTGCATGTAGAGAAAGAGGTGCGTATGGAGATGATCCTTCCGGCATTCAAGAAGACAGCGGTGACCCGTGCTCTGTTATCCGTTCACCCGTATGAGGAGCCGGCTTTTGATTTTTATTCGTTATCAAACACATGGGAACAGGCAGGTTCCGGTGTAGTGGGAGAGTTGCCTGCCGAGGAAGATGAGTTAAGTTTCTTGTTACGGATCAAGGCCCTGTTTAACGTCGGTTGCGTGAAGCATTCCCCATTTACGGGTAAGTCTATCCGAGAGGTCGCTATCTGCGGAGGCAGCGGCGCTTTCTTGATCAAGGACGCTATCGCGTATGGTGCCGATGTCTTTATAACGGGGGAGGCGAAGTACAACGATTTTTACGATGTGGAGGACCAGATTCTACTGGCGGTTATCGGTCATTATGAATCGGAAATCTGTACAAAAGACATATTTTATAACATAATATCGAAAAAATTCCCTACCTTTGCGGTACATTTTTCGAATGTTAATTCAAACCCAGTAAAATATTTATAGAATGGCTACAGATAAACAATCAGCTGAAAAGGAATATACGGTTGAAGAAAAGCTTTCTACGCTGTATCAACTTCAGACGATGATGACTGAAATTGATAAGATCAAGACCCTTCGTGGTGAGCTTCCTTTGGAGGTTCAAGACTTGGAGGACGAGATCGCAGGACTGGAAACACGTCTCCAGAACTATCAAGCGGAGATCAAGGAGTTTGAGACTTCTGTTGTTGAGCAAAAGCATAAGATCACGGAATCTACCACATTGATAGATCGCTATAAGGCACAATTAGATAATGTGCGTAATAACCGGGAGTTTGATAACCTGTCTAAGGAGATCGAGTTCCAAGGTTTGGAAATTGAGTTCTCAGAGAAAAAAATCCGTGAATTCGGAGAGGCGGTAGACGCTAAGAAAAAAGATATCGCTGAGCTGACTGAGAAGCTGGAAGGCCGTAAGGCTGACTTGGTTCAGAAAAAGAGCGAGTTGGAGCAGATCATTTCCGAGACAAAGCAGGATGAGGAGAAACTTCGTGAGAAAGCGAAGAAGCTGGAAGCCGCTATCGAACCTCGTTTGTTGACCGCTTTCAAGCGTATCCGTAAAGGTGCTCGTAACGGTTTGGCTGTTGTTTATGTGCAACGTGGCGCTTGCGGTGGTTGCTTTAACAAGATCCCGCCTCAGAAGCAATTGGATATCAAGTTGCGTAAGAAAATTATTGTTTGCGAATACTGTGGTCGTATTATGATCGACCCGGAATTAGCAGGTGTAGAAGATTAATTCAAAAGATCTATAAGTAATGGCTCTAGCTAAAACCGGCTAGGGCCATTATTGTTTTTAATACAAAGATGTTATGATACATACGATACGTTTATATATAGAGAAGTACCGGCTGTTATCCGAGGATCGTCCGGTTTTGGTCGGATTGAGCGGTGGTGCCGATTCTGTGGCTTTGTTGGGCGTATTGGTGCGTTTGGGATATCCGTGTATAGCGCTTCATTGTAACTTTCATTTGCGTGGGGAGGAGTCGGATCGGGATGAGGCATTTGCCTGTGAGTTCGCGGAATCTTTGGAAGTACCCTTTCATAAGATAGATTTCGATACGATCTCTTATGCCGGAGAGAAGCATCTCTCGATAGAGATGGCTGCCCGTGAATTGCGCTATGCTTGGTTTGAGGAGATGCGGGAGCGGCTGGGAGGGCAGGCGATCGCCGTCGCCCATCACCGGGACGATAATGTGGAGACAGTCTTGATGAATTTGATACGGGGCACGGGAATCCGGGGGATGAGCGGGATCCGTCCGAGGAATGGTTTCATCGTCCGTCCTTTGCTGTGCGTAAGCCGTGAGGATATCTTGGCTTGGTTGGCGGATCAAGGCTACGCCTATATGGTGGATAGCACGAATTTATCGGATGCTTATACCCGTAATTTTATCCGTTTGAATGTGTTGCCGCTTTTGGAGGAGATAAATCCATCGGCCCGGAATACCATCGCACGTTCCGCCGAGCATCTTTCTGCCGCAGAGACTATATATATATATGTATTGGAACAAGCCCGGAAAGAGGTTGTCGTATCGGATGATCGTCTTTCTATCGGGGCGTTGATGCGGTTTCCGGCTCCGGAGACGATTTTGTATGAGTTATTAAAAGAATATGGTTTTACCCGTCTGGTCTCGGACGATATTTTCGCGGCCTTGACCAAGGAGCCCGGTAAGCTGTTTTACTCTTCCACCCATCGTTTGCTGAAGGATCGGGATTATTTATGGATCACTTCTTTAGAGAAGAAGGAAGAGCGAACCTTCGTTTTAGATCCGGAAAAGGGTATTAATCATGAACCTATTGAACTATCTTTCCAAAAACTTGTTATAACTATAGGTTTCCCTATCGAGAAGAATAAGCGGATCGCTTATTTGGATTATGATAAACTCGATTTCCCTTTAACATTGCGGACTTGGAAAGAAGGCGATTGGTTTATTCCCTTCGGAATGAAAGGACGTAAGAAGTTGAGTGACTATTTCTCCGATCATAAATTTAGCCGGATTGAGAAGGAGCGCACATGGCTTCTTTGTAGTGGCGACGCTATCGTTTGGGTGGTAGGAGAAAGGACTGATAATCGTTTTCGTATAGACGAATCAACAAAGCGTGTGCTAATTGTGAATTTTTTGGGCTAAATCCTCGTTTATTGTAAAAATATTCTTACATTTGCGAAGATTTACTCCGCAGATATGTTACTAATGGTTCAAATTAGCTGAACAATCCGGTTATTACATGAAAATTATAATTAAATAAAGATACAATGATACCATTGGGCGTACATCGTGTTTGTATATGTGATCCGTGTGTATGTACCATTTATATTATTACTTCGCAATATGCAGAAATATAACATTCTAGAACTAAATGAAAAACTTCTTCCCGAACTTCAAAGTATCGCGGAAGAGTTGGGAATAAAAAAAGTTAGCAGCTTAAAGAAAGAAGAGTTGGTTTATCGGATTCTTGATGAGCAAGCGATCTCCTATGCCGGCATCCAGGCTGAAAAGATGAAAGAGAAAGAGGCTAAGAAGCCTGCAGAGGGCCGTAAGAGAGGCCGTCCGGCCAAATCTCCTAAAGTGGCGAAGGCTGAGACTGCCGAAACTGCAGAGAGTACCCAACAGGCTCCGGAAAAGCTAGTGACTGCTCCGGCTGACAAGAAAGAGCAAAAAGAGCAGCCTGAACGTAAGAAAAGAGTCCGTATCGAGAAAAAGGAAAAGGTAGCGGGCGCTATCGCTCCTTCCGAGGATAACAAGGAAGTGGTGGTTTCGAAAGAGCCGCAAACGATCTCTACGGTAACGGAAATCTCGGCCGTGGAAACTCCGGCGGTAGCAGAGAGCCCGGTGGAGAAACCGTTGTTGCCTCCTGTTGTGGCGGAACTTGAAACGGAAGAAGAAGCCGCTTTGCCGGAAAATACGACTCCTGTAGAGGTAGCGGAAGAAACCACTTCTCCACAAGCGACAGAAGAAGAGCCTAAGCGCATCGTATTCCGCCATCCGGACGCTAAATCCGTATTGGATCAAATTTTCCCGTTCTCCGCTCCGAAACCCGAGGCTAACAAACCTCAACCCGAGGCCGCTCCCCAGCAGAATAATCCTCGACAGAACAATCGACAGAATAATCATAATAACAACCGTAATAACAATAACGCTAATAACAACCAGCAGGCTCAAGAGAAAATGTATGAGTTTGATGGCATCCTTACAGGAACCGGCGTGTTGGAGATGATGCAAGATGGTTACGGTTTCCTTCGTTCTTCAGATTATAACTATTTGACTTCACCGGACGATATTTATGTCTCTCAATCCCAGATCAAGTTATTTGGCTTGAAAACGGGTGACGTGGTAGAAGGTTCGATCCGTCCGCCGAAGGAAGGTGAGAAGTATTTCCCGTTGGTGAAAGTGGACAAGATCAATGGACGTACGCCGGAAGAGGTTCGCGACCGGGTTCCTTTTGATCATTTGACCCCGTTATTCCCGGATGAGAAATTCATGCTTACGGCACGTAAATCACCGAAAGTATACGATAATATCGCCGTACGTGTGGTTGATTTATTCTCCCCGATCGGAAAAGGGCAACGTGGTTTGATCGTCGCTCAACCGAAAACCGGTAAGACGATGTTGTTGAAAGATATCGCGAACGCTATCGCTTACAACCATCCCGAGGTTTATATGATTATATTATTGATCGACGAACGTCCGGAGGAGGTTACGGATATGGCTCGTAGCGTAGATGCGGAAGTGATCGCTTCTACATTCGACGAACCGGCTGAACGTCACGTGAAAATCGCTGAGATCGTATTGAACAAGGCGAAACGAATGGTAGAATGTGGTCATGATGTCGTGATTCTTCTGGACTCGATCACTCGTTTGGCTCGTGCTTATAATACGGTACAACCGGCTTCCGGTAAGGTGCTTTCCGGTGGTGTGGACGCAAATGCGTTGCAGAAGCCGAAGCGTTTCTTTGGTGCCGCCCGTAATATTGAGAATGGTGGTAGCCTTACGATTCTAGCCACCGCCCTTACGGAGACTGGCTCTAAGATGGACGACGTGATCTTCGAGGAATTCAAGGGTACGGGTAATATGGAGTTACAATTGGATCGTAAATTATCCAATAAGCGTATCTATCCGGCTGTGGATATCACGGCTTCCAGCACTCGCCGTGATGATTTATTGCAGGATGAGAGCACGTTGAACCGTATGTGGGTCTTACGCAAATATCTATCAGACATGAACTCTATGGAGGCTATGGAATTTGTTAAGCAACGGATGGAACAAACCGTTGATAATATGGAATTCTTGGCATCCATGAACGGTTGATAATATCCCATAAAAAAACACTATACTTTTGAGTTCAAAGCAATATTGTTTTAGCTCCAAAAGTATAGTGTTTTTCAAATAAAAAGTATAGTGCTTTTATTGCGCCTTTTTAGGCCTTCCACGATGTCCCATATTTCGTTTTTGTGGGCTCGAGGATGATCCTTTATCCTCACTTTTACGAGGCCGTCCTCTGCCTCTTTTATTCATACCGTATTTTTCCGGCTCATACAAGGGCACTTCACCGAATTCCGGGCTGACCGGTATCTTATAAACCTCTTTTTCCAAGAAATCCTCTATGCGCTTGAATTGTGCTTGTTCGTCGATCGATACGAAAGTAATCGCCAATCCTTCGCCGTTCGTACCCCGTGCCGTACGTCCGATTCGGTGTACGTAATCCTCCGGATCATGCGGGATATCGAAGTTCACGACCAACTTGATGTCATTGATATCAATTCCACGTGCTACGACATCCGTAGCCACAAGGATATCGATATGTCCGCTCTTGAATTCTTTCATGACCTCCTCCCTTTGGGATTGCTCTAGATCCGAGTGCATGGCGGCTACATTGAACTTTAATCTTTTTAAGGTAGACGCTAATTCTTTCACCTTCATTTTAGAAGAGGAGAAGATAATTACTCGTTGAGGGCGGCTTTGAGTGAAGAGATCTTGTAGAATCTTGAGCTTTTGTGGATCGTAGCAGATATATGCGGTTTGCATGATAGATTCGGGTGGGCGTGAGATAGCGATCTTGACTTCTTCCGGATCTTTTAGGATGGTTTTAGCCAACGTCCGGATCTTAGGCGGCATGGTAGCCGAGAACATGATCGTCTGGCAGTAGGGGGGCAGCTGTTTATGAACCTGCATGATGTCGTCATAAAAACCCATATCCAGCATGCGGTCCGCCTCGTCTAAGACGAAGAACGACACTTTAGACAAATCTACAGTACCTAACTTAATATGGGACAATAAACGTCCCGGGGTAGCGATCACGATATCCGCACCCATCTCTAAACCTCTCTTTTGTTGTTCCCAAGCGATTCCGTCGGTACCTCCATACACGGCTACTGCGGATACGGAAGGTATAAAATAAGTGAATCCTTGAATTTGTTGGTCTATTTGTTGAGCCAATTCCCGGGTCGGTGCCATAATGACCGCATTCACCGCGTCTGTCGGATGACAACCTTTGCTTAGTTCATTAATAACTGGCAAAACATACGCCGCCGTTTTACCGGTTCCGGTCTGTGCGCAAGCGATGATGTCTTTACCTTCTAAAATGACAGGAATCGTTAACTCTTGGACTGGAGTCGTTTCGTCAAAATTCATGTCATAAAGCCCGTCTAATACGGCATCTTCCAAATCTAATTCATCAAATCTCATCTTTTTACATTCAAATTCCCGGTAAAGATAAAGATTATTTAGAAATATTATGCAATAGGTAGGTTTCTCTTTGGTGATAAATAGAAAAATAAATACCTTTATCCCCGAGTTATACCCCAAAAACGAAAGAATTAATATGAATAGTCTAGAAAGCGGAAGTAACGTTCAGTCTGGATTAGAGATGATCATGGAGAAGAGTCCCGATACGATTGTATTAGTAGATCGAAATCTTACTCTTGTCAAGGTTATTTCTGCAAAAGACGATTATTATCATTATTTAGCGAATAACTGTATCGGAAAGCAACCTCAAGCGTTGTTCCCGGACGGGAAGAACTACGATCAATATGAGATCTATAGAGCTGCGGTTAAACGTGTTTTCGAGGAGCAAGTGAAAGTGGATTTCTCTTTTGAGGTCTCTTTTGAAGGAAAGAACTATTATTATCTATCGCAAGCAAGCCTTTTTAATGAGGAGCTTGTGATCGTTTATACGTGCGATGTATCTTCTCTGAAAACAGAAAAAAATCTACAAGAACTGATCAATACGATATTAGATCGGTTACCGTTGGGGGTTTTCGTGAAAGATGGGGATAACCATTTTAATTACCTGTATTGGAATCATTTTATGGAGGAAATAACGGGTATTGAAACCCGGGAGATCGAGGGACATGATGATTTCGAGGTGAATTATAATGCCTTGATGACTGCCGAGGAGCGTCTGGAAACCGATATGAACGTGATCAAGACAGGACTGACCGCTAGATTCAAGGGCAAGGTAAAATCGGCCTCCGGCGATTACCGGGATATAGAGGTCGCTAAATATCCTATTTCCCTAAATAATGGCAAGCCGCTTGTCTTGGCTTTATGGAGAGATATAACTTCCGAGTTGGCTACGGAGAATACTTTGAGAAGAACCCGGATCTTGACGAAAATGGCATTGCGGATAAGTGATATACGTACATGCTCGATCTTCATCGATCCGGACTGTACCCATAATTTCAAGGATTCCGTTGTGACCTTGAACGATTGGAATACCATGTCGGAAGATATGATAGAGGTGTCATGGGGGCAGTTTATCAGCCGGGCGCATCCGGATGATCAAGAACATTATCATAATATGTTTACCCGTCTTTGCCGAGGGGAAATCTCTGAGGCAAGGATCGAGGCACGTATGCTATTTCCCGGCAAGAAGGAATATGTTTGGAGAGAGGTATTCGCTACCGTGTATGAACGGGACGAGAAAGGAAGACCTTCGGTTATCCTTGGATGTTCAACGAATATTCAGGAACGGAAGAATCAAGAATTAAGCCTTGAGGAGGCGAAGGTGAAGGCCGAGGCCGCTGATAAGATGAAATCGAAATATCTGGCGGATATGAGCCATGAGATCCGGACTCCTTTGAATGCGATTACCGGCTTCTCTGAATTGATGGCTTTTGCTGATACGGATGAGGAACGTATGTCGTACTACGATGTGATCAAGATGAATAACCAATTGTTGATGCAATTGATTAATGATATCTTGGATATCTCGAAGATCGAGGCGGATGCGATAAAGATCACATATGAGCAATTAGATGTCAGTGAATTGATGGATACGATTTATGCTTCCGCCAAGTTACGGGTTCCGGGAGGAGTCAAGTTGATTTTGGAGAAAGGGGCTGACCACCATATGTTCGGTACGGATAGCATGCGTCTGTTGCAGTTGATTAATAATTTGGTGAACAACGCTATCAAGAACACGAAAGAAGGTAGCATCACGATGGGATATACCATTCAACCGGATAATCAATTACGTTTTTACGTAAGGGATACGGGAATCGGTATCGATAAGGACAAATTGAAAGATGTCTTCGGTCGTTTCGTGAAAATAAACGACTATATGGAAGGTATCGGATTAGGACTGGCTATCTGCAAAGGATTAGTTGTTAAGATGGGAGGTTCGATACATGTTACTTCTGAATTAGGGGTAGGTTCAGAGTTCTCCTTTATTTTGCCGTCTCACGAATAGCGCTATTTGTAATAGCGCTTATAAATTTGGTCGTATAATCCACTGTTCTTGATTTGCTGGAGCCAACTATTTAGGCTATCCAGTAGGACAGGGGAGTCTTTACGGACCGCCCACGATTGCAATTGGGTAAAACTGACATCCGTTAGGATATCGACTTCCGGCAGGTTTTTCTGGGTCATGCGAGCGATTTGTTGGTCGCATACGGCATAATCGATATCGCCTTTGGCTACCATGATCATAAGCTGCTCGGTAGAATATAACTCATCTTCCACCACGTAGATCGTATCGCCTATCTCGTGTCCCAGATTTTGCAGACGCAATAAGGCCGGGGAATCTTTCGGTATGTATAAAGTCTTTTGGGCTAAATCCAATTGGTTACGGATAGGGGCTTGTCCGTTGTTCGCCTCTGCCGTACGTTGTACCAAGACTTGCTTGTTGAGAACGATCGGTTCGGTGAACAGGTAGTTTTCCCGCATCTCGGAGGTGATGGGGATGTTTCTTGCGATTACGTCGCATTTGTTGTCCGATAATTCCTCGAAACTTTTCGCTAAACTCATTTCCAAATGCGTCTGAACCTCCAATCCGGATAATTTAGCGATCGCTTGGCTAAGCTCGTATTGAAAACCTTGCACTGTATCGCCTGATACGAAATACCCGGATTGATTGTATTCGGTTATCATCCGGAGAATTCCTTCTTCCTTGATTTCCGGATAATCACGAGGTCCGATCTCTTGAGGACGTTGGTTGAATCTCCAAAGCTGTATCATTGTCGTTACAGCGACAATCAGTAGAAAAGCGTATAGGATAAGCAACTTCTTAGATCTCATGGCAATCGATTAATTATTGAAAGTCACGGAGATGCCCATTTTCAAGACCATCGGGTCCAACGGATAATGCGCAAGAGAGAAGTAATTCGGGTCAACGAACTTAGAGCCTAGATTGTATGCCATGATGAAGAAGCGAGCTTGCTTCAAATGGAAATTCGCATAAGCGTTGATCAACGGATAATTGCCAACCTTCACTTTCTTGTCTTCTTCCTGTACTTGGAACTGCTGGGTAGCCGGCTCGTAATAAGGAGCGTAATAAGCGGTGTTGTAGTATACGTTTGCGCCAATCTGTACGGTTAATACTTTCGCCAACTTAAACGCTAGATATATATTCGAGTATGCGCTGATATCCGGTAACGGGAGTTGAGACTTCTCGCTAGAAAGCTGATAGGCCACCTCATTCTCCCATCCGAACGCACGGTACATGATATCTTGCTTGATACGGGCTGAGACAACTTGAATGTTCTTACTGCTTTGCTCCGGCAAACCTTTGCCGTTGAAGAATACATAATTCTGGATACTTTCCACTCCTCCGGATAACTGGGTACGGGTGGATTCCAAGTTGATTTTCGCTCCGGCGTAAATCCTTTGCACATTTTTCAATGATAGATCCCACCAATAGTAACGCCCATGATGGTGACGTTGGTAAAACGCCGGGGTGATATTCTTGATATATCCTTCCGCCTTGATGGTAGCGTCTTTCTTGAAAAGCTTGAATTTGGTCTGTAAGTCTCCGCTCACTCGAACCTCTCCGGCGTCACTTCCCGCAAGTCCTAATTCTCCACGGACATTGTAGGTAAGAAGGCTACCACGGCGTTTGGATAATTCGCCTCCGATGTAGGTCGTAAACTCATCATATACCTCGGAAGTAGGGAAATTTAATGTACTCGGCTCAGAGCTTCCACGACCATCCGGACCGTAATCCAGTCCGGGAACTTGGGATGCCAATCTAAACCGGCGTTTCTCGAAAGTAACGAAGGCGGTCAGCCCAAACTTAGCCCAATCTTGGAAACCTTCCCGCAAGGCCAACGCAAAAGTATTCTTTAAATTCCATGAGGAAGTCTGGTCATTCAAAGATGCGTCCATACCATAAAGATGAGTGTAGCAGGTATCGATCCCGGCATCATTAGAGATAAAGCGTCTGCGGTTATCTTCGTAATCGATGGTATGGATGATACTGGAAACCGGAATGAATACCTCTTTTATGTTCCCTTCCTCATCGGTTTCTTCCAATTCTTTGGTAAAACCGAGATTGTATCTCTGTGTCAGGAAATATTGTTTTCCACGGACACGGTTCCATGTGTCCGTGTAACGGACAGGGTATGATTTACTATCGATATTTCTTTGATTCTCGGCCAAGTCATCGGGATTCGTGATATACTGGTCATTTGTAAGTCCACCGTTCTCGTAGTTTACGAAATTGAAATTACTTAAATAAGCGTTTAACTCGTAACGGTCGGTGATATAACTTCCGAAAAAACGATAACTTAATAATTTATTACCGTTGGAGTTATAATATCCGCGGCTATAGATATAATCCATCTCGCCACCGACATTGATCTTCTTGCCAAAGTTCATGGTCAGTACCCCTTTCAGTCGGTCCATCTTATTCTGGCTAGCTCCTCCTGTCGTATAAGTCACTTGGGTATAGGGTACTTTGGTATCATAGAAATAAGCGTTTGTCGGGGTCGTGATATAATAATCATAGGCATCGGCGAAGATGAAATCACGTTCCTCCTTACGTTCGTTAAAAATACGGGTTTGCGCCGGCGATCCCACATTCGCCAGATAACCTACGGCCAATGAGTTCGCTTCCACCAACGTACTATTCCCGAAATTTAATCGATTGGTATCCATAGGAGCGATATAACGTTCTCCCAAAAGAGGCGTGAGCCGATAACCGATGATTCGTTTTGATTTCAGCGCCGCGCTATCTGTTTGCAGCAAGCTATCCGGTATTTCCTTGTTTGAGGATGATAAATTAGATAACGAGAATCCACCTCGTCCTCCCCGGCTCCCGGAACGTCCTTGCGCATGCGCGGAAGCCGCCGTTCCTATCAGAAAAAGTAATATGTATAGATAATACTTCATGGGTTGCAAAGATATAACAAAAAATAATGTGCCAATTATAAAATATGCCAATATGCCAATCAGAAAACTTAATTGGCATATCGGCACATCAATGAATGAGCTTCTTATATTTTCTGTATAATCTCCATTCCTTTCTTAATGGCAGCCTCGTTCATCGGCAACAAATGATGGTGACGCTCGGGCAAGGATTTCTTCAATCCTAGCATGACGTTCTCCAATTGAACCATCGGGACGATATTAAGTAACCCGCCTAAGATCAACATATTGAATGCCTTCTCGTTCTTCATCTCGGTAGCGGCGTCCATGGCATCTACCCGATATACGTTAATATCCGTACGCTTTGCGGGCGTATGGATGCCATAACCATCGTAAATCAAAATACCGCCCGGTTTCACCTTGTTCTCGAACTTATCCATGGAAGGTTGGTTCAAGATAATAGCGATATCATATTCATTCAATACGGGTGAGCTGATACGCTCGTCGCTCAAGATAACGGTTACGTTGGCCGTACCGCCACGTTGCTCAGGTCCGTATGAAGGCATCCAGCTAACCTCCTTGCCTTCCATCAAACCGGAATAGGCCAAGATCTTACCCATAGACAATACACCTTGTCCACCGAAGCCTGCTATAATTATTTCTTGTTTCATTGTCGTTTACCGTATTACTTATTCAACATTCTTTAAGTCGCCCAGCGGGTAGAAGGGGAACATGTTCGCTTCCATCCATTTATTGGCTTTTTCCGGAGTCATCTTCCAGCCGGATGAGCAAGTGGAGACGAACTCTACCACAGAAGTACCCTTACCGGCCATAGCGTTCTCGAAAGCCTTACGAAGCATCTTCTTCGCTTTCCGTACGGCTGCGGCTGTCTGTACGCTTTGGCGTGTTACCAAGCAAGTTCCTTCCAATTGGGCTAATAAATCACCGATCTTCAGCGGGTAACCGTTCAAGGCGATGTTGCGTCCGTAAGGACAGGTAGCCGTGGGCATACCTTCCAGTGTAGTCGGAGCCATCTGTCCGCCGGTCATACCATAGATCGCGTTATTTACGAATACGATCACGATATTCTCGCCACGGTTGGCTGCATGAATCGTTTCGGCCGTACCGATAGCCGCCAAGTCACCATCTCCTTGATACGTGAATACCATCTTCTCCGGATTCAAGCGTTTAACGGCGGAAGCGATGGCTGGCGCACGTCCGTGGGCTGCCTCGATCCAATCGATATCCAAGTAGTTATATGCGAATACGGCACATCCCACGGGGGAGATACCGATTGTCTTATCTTCCAGACCCATATCGGCTATAACCTCGGCGATTAGCTTATGTATCACACCGTGGCTGCAACCGGGGCAGTAGTGCATGGGATTTTCATTCATCAATCTGGGCTTTTCATACACCAGATTTTCCGGTTTAATTATATCGTTGAGTTCCATAATCTTTAATTATTAATGTATATATCTTAAGACATATTGCACCAGCCGCAATACGATCGCCGCCCCGCCACAATACAAGAATACGGCCTTATCGCTAACAGCGAAGTAACATACCACGGCAGCTATGGCCAGTAGCATAAAAACCAGCGTCAATATCTCGTCAGCTTTACTTCCTCGTGTCATACGGATCAGAATAATTTTTCCTTCAGCGCGTTCAATACCTCATCCGGGGTGAATACGATTCCACCCAATCGGCCAAAGTGCTCTACCTTCACCTTACCATTTACGGCTAGGCGAACGTCCTCTACCATCTGTCCGGCGTTCAACTCAACCGATAACATACCTTTTACCTTATCCGCATAAGCGGCGATCACTTTTGTCGGGAACGGCCATAACGTGATCGGGCGTAACAAGCCAAGCTTGATACCTTCCGCACGGGCGATCTCAACTACCTTCTGGCAAATACGGGCGGAAGAACCGAATGCGATCAATAGATAATCAGCGTCCTCACATTGGAACTCCTCGTAACGAACCTCGTTTTCCTCGATCTTGCGATATTTCGCTTGGAAACGGATATTGTTCTCTTCCATCTTCGCCGGGTCTAGCTCCAAGGAAGTGATGACGTTACCTTTGCGTCCGCCCTTCTTTCCTTGTACGGCCCAAGGACATTGAGTGATAATCTCTTCCTCGGTACGACGGGTATGATAGGGAGGCATAACCACTTTCTCCATCATCTGTCCGATGATACCGTCTGCCAAGATAATAGCGGGGTTATTGTATTTGAAAGCCAGATCAAAACCAAGGCCTACGAAATCGGCCATCTCTTGTACGGAAGAGGGTGCCAAGGTAATCAAACGGTAATCGCCATGGCCACCGCCTTTCACGGTCTGGAAATAATCAGCCTGACTCGGCTGGATCGTTCCTAATCCGGGACCGCCACGCATAACGTTCACGATCAGACAAGGAAGCTCCGCTCCTGCGATATAAGAAATACCTTCTTGTTTCAAGCTCACGCCCGGACTGGAAGAAGAGGTCATCACTTTCTTTCCGGAGCCGGCTCCGCCGTATACCATATTAATAGCGGCTACCTCGCTCTCCGCTTGTAAGACTACCATGCCGGTCTTTTCCCACGGCATCTCTGCCATAAGGGTTTCCAATATCTCCGACTGCGGAGTGATCGGATAGCCGAAGTAACCGTCCACGCCATAGCGGATAGCCGCATGGGCGATGGCCTCGTTACCCTTCATTAATTTTATATCTTCTGCCATATCTTGATATAACTTTATATTTTTACTTTGTAGATCGTTAGACAACCGTCCGGACAAACTAACCCGCAACTAGCGCAACCGATGCATGCGTCCGGGTTCTTCATGTACACATAGTGATACCCCTTGTTGTTTACTTCTCGTGGGTGCAACTCCAGTACATCCGACGGGCAGGCTACTACACAAAGGTTACATCCCTTGCAGCGCTCTGTGTTTACAACAACAGCTCCTTTTATTTTCGCCATAATACTTGTTTATTTAAAATCTAAATGTAACACATTTCTATTGAGGCATCAAAGTTAGTAAAAAATTACTCGTTGCCAAGATTATAACGTTTCATTTTGTTGAATAGCGTCTTTCTACTGATATTTAAAGCCTCGGCGGTCAGGGTACGGTTATAGTTACTTTTGATGCTTCTTTATCACTTAATTGGTATGGAGAGGATTTCGCTTATTGGAAAAGTACGATGTGCGATGATAAAATGTAGGTAAATAACAATGGGCATCGTAAGCTCTTTACAATGCCCATTCAAAGAAGGTTACAATGGGCATTCTAATCACCTTATAATGCCCATTGTAATATTGGGTTACGCCTTAGCGCTTTTTTGTGAGAGCTTTTCTAGGAAATATACGATCCCGAAACCTAAGATCATCAATCCGACGGCCTCCCAAACAAACTGATTCGGAGCGATATTCGCCTCAACCAACGGCTTGGTCATGCCATGGCTATCCACATAGGTCTCGATCGTTTCTTTCCAAGGCCATACCTTGTTAAGCGAACCCAACATGAATCCGGCCAATACGGCGATCGTTATATCATGGAATTTACGAAGGGCGAATGACAACACGCGGGAGAACGTCGTGATACCAATAGCCGCACCCGCTATAAACACCAACATAACGGGAACGTTAAACGTCTTGACCGCCTCCATGATATAGAAGTATTTTCCGAGCAACACTAAGATAAAGCTACCCGAGATACCCGGCAAGATCATGGCGCAAATAGCGATCGCCCCACAGAGGAAGATAAAGAGTAAATTACTCGGAGTCTCGGCGGGAGTCGCCACGGTGATATAAAAAGCGATCACTCCCCCGACAACAAAACTCAAGATCGTCTTCCAGTTCCATTGCTTGATATCCTTAGAGACGAACCAAGTAGAGGCCAGCACCAAACCAAAGAAAAAAGACCATACCAAGATCGGATGATACACCAAGAGATACGTAATGATCTTCGCTAGGGAGAATATACTAATACCAATACCACCCACGATAGAAAGCAAGAAATTAGCGTTGATCCCTTTCCAGAAGGCCGCTATTTTCCCCGTGAATAATTGTTTCAATGTCGTCCCGTTAATACTTTTGATAGAGTCGATCAGTTCCTCGTAGATACCTACGATAAAGGCGATCGTTCCTCCCGACACGCCGGGAACGACATCCGCCGCTCCCATACCCATACCTTTTAATACTAAAAAACCGTAGTCCTTGAGATTTCGTTTGTTAGGCATATTACATTATTAATTGTCTAATTACTGTTATCTTTATTCTTTAAAAACTCTTTTACCAGATCCTCGGGTTGGATATGTTTCTTCTCTTTATCGGAATCGATGGTAAAGTCCGCAAATACTTCTGGTCCCACTTTACGAAGCAAATAAAGAAGATCATCTCCGGATATTTGGCCGATATGCTCCATGAAATTTTCCATATCACGGTTATCCAGATAAGCCATAGCCAAATGGATATGAATCATTGGAGTCTTCGGGTTGATTTGAAGGACTTTCTTGTAATAAGAGATCGCCTTATCTACATCTCCCTTAGAAAGCAAATATTGTCCGGCATGAAGCAGGCTGTTGCATTCTTCTTGAGTTTCCGGATTGATACTTTTCTTATCGATGATCTTGAATATCTTATTCGTAATAGCGATAGCCTCCTCCTTTTTCCCGCTATCAAGCAAGCAAAGCGCTAAAAGAGAAAGGAGACGGACATTGTTCGGATACAATTGCGCCGCCTTGAATAACATGATGGAAGCCTCGTTGTCACGCTCAGTCTCGGTACAACAACGGATATAATTGATATAATTGGTCGGCCCATCCTCCATATCCGGATCGTTTATGATCGTGGAAAGCAGTTGGTAAGCCTTCTCATATTGCTCCAGCTTCATATAACATTCCGCCATGAGTGGAGAGATACGGCGCATCACCTCCTCATCACCCTCGATTTCTTGATATTCCTCGATCGCCTTCTCATAGCTCTCGTTCATATACAGGCAGTACGCTTTCAATATTTTCAGTTCCGTATCGGAATCATCACACGTCAAGGCGAAGTCGAAAGCCTCGATCGCTTTCTCGTAATCGCCAACCATGGAATGTAGCCTTCCCAGCGTAAACCAATACTCGTATGAGAAAGGATTCTTATCGATTAGCTCATTACATAACTCGATCGCCCGGGGAACGTCTCCTTCCGTCTCGAGGATGTAGCAAAGCTCATTCTTAAGGATCAAGTTATCCGGAAATAAAGCCAAGCCACGGTCCACGAAATCGCGGGCCTCTTTGTTCATGTCTAAATCATTCAGGATGGGGGAGATGTACTCGAAGACTTCCTCCAAATAGTCACAATCCCTAGTGATCAACTCTTCCGTGATCTCCAGAACCTTGGGATATTGGTTGAGCGAGCAATAGCATTCCATTTTTAACATATCCAGATCTTGGTTATCAGTCTCCGCTATATTCTCGAGCAGAGCGAGAGCGCTCTCATAATCCTCGTTATACGCGAATTGCCTGCCTTTCTTGATTTGCAAGGCGGAATTACCGGGATGAAGCTTTAGCCCGAGGGCTAAGACTTCATCAAAGTAAGTATAATCGTTCGAATCTTCAAAGCTGTCCAACATTTCATCGATTTGATCAGCGTCGAAATAAGGCTCCTTACCCTCTTCCTTCGCTGAAAGATAATGTTGTAACAAGCGTGAGATATCGTCTTTTTTCATTTACTATTCTTTATTTATTAATCTTGCTCCACGTGTCCTTTAGTCCTACGGTACGGTTGAATACCAAGTTGTCGGGGGTGGATTCGCTATCTATGTTGAAATAGCCGATACGCTGGAATTGAAGGTAGGAAAGCTTGGGCAAGGTAGCCACGAACTTCTCTACGTAACAGTTTTTCCGGATCTCCAAGGAGTTCGGGTTGATGATTTCCTTCATCGCCTCTAGCGGGGAGCAATTCTTCTCCTCCCGGATAGCGGCCAATTCGTCTCTAGGGTTCTCCACTTTCCAAAGGCGGTCGTATAAGCGTACTTCCGCTTTTTGGCAATGGGCGCAGCTTACCCAGTGCAAGGTACCTTTTACTTTACGGTTAGCGTCCGGCATACCGCTGCGGGTATTCGGATCGTATTCGCAATATACCTCGGTAATCTCACCGTTCTCGTCTTTCTTACAGCCCGTACATTTTACGATATAGGCGTTCTTCAGACGAACTTCCTGTCCCGGTGTCATCCGGAAATATTTCTTGGGAGCGTCTTCCATGAAATCCTCACGTTCCATCCACAACTCACGGCTGAACTCGATCGTATGGCTGCCGGCTTCCGGATCTTCCGGGTTGTTGATCGCTTCCAGCTCCTCCACCTGTCCTTCCGGATAGTTGGTGATAATCAGTTTCACCGGATTGATCACGGCGGATACACGGATGGCGCGGGCATTCAGATCCTCGCGTACGGCGCTTTCCAGCAAGGCGAACTCGTTCAGGGCGTCGTAAGTCGTATAACCGATCTTGTCGATGAACTTACGGATAGACTCCGGAGAGTAACCCCGGCGGCGGAAACCGCAGATGGTCGGCATACGGGGGTCATCCCAGCCGTTTACCAAGTTCTCTTTTACCAATGTAAGCAGGTTACGCTTGCTCATCAGCGTGTAGCTTAGGTTCAATTTGTTGAACTCAGTCTGTCGGGGGCGGTTGTCGTTCAAGTCCTCGCCTTCCTTCAGCCAGTCGATAAACAAATCATACAGAGGACGGTGTACGACAAACTCCAAGGTACACAAGGAATGCGTCACGCCCTCGAAGAAATCGCTCTGTCCGTGGGCGAAGTCGTACATCGGATACGCTTTCCACGTCGTGCCCGTACGATGGTGCGGATGGTTAACCACCCGATAGATGATCGGATCGCGGAAGTGCATGTTCGGGTTTGCCATGTCGATCTTCGCGCGAAGTACCATGGCACCTTCCGCTATCTCACCCGTGTTCATCTTCTTGAAGAGAGCTAGGCTTTCCTCGATCGGACGGTTGCGATACGGGCTCTCGATGCCCGGTTGTGTAGGCGTGCCCTTTTGCTGGGCTATTTGTTCGGATGTCTGCTCGTCAATATATGCTTTACCTTCCTCAATGAGGCGGATCGCGAAATCCCACAATTGCTGGAAGTAGTCGGACGCGTAATAAATATTTCCCCACTGATATCCCAGCCATTGGATATCCTCCTTGATCGCCTCCACGTATTCCTCATCCTCCTTCGTCGGGTTCGTGTCGTCGAAACGGAGGTTGCAGATACCGCCATGGCGTTCAGCGATGCCGAAATCTAGGCAAATGGCCTTCGCGTGGCCGATGTGAAGGTATCCGTTGGGCTCGGGCGGGAAACGGGTTTGTACACGTCCTCCGTTCTTGCCTTCCGCTAAATCTTTCTCTACGGCTGCCTCAATGAAATTCAGGTTCTTCTTGCCTTCTTCTTCGTTTGTATTGATATCGCTCATACTTAAAAATTGATAGTTTTTCTTCGAATGGGGCAAAGGTAGCGATTTCTTTTTAAAATAGGCTGATGAGCAGGGCTATATTTAGGACGGTTACCATCGTTCCCAACAGCAAGAGGATGATGGTCGTAGAGCGGCTGTTCGCGTAGACACCCATGACCTTCTTGCTGGAAGTGAGGTACACTTGCGTGAAGACCGTGATCGGCAATTGCACGCTCAACAACATCTGCGACAGGATCAATCCCTTGAACGGATCGCCGATCAGGAATATGATGGCCAAGGCGGGGACGAACGATAGCAGGACTCCCAGCTTTGAGTGGAGGTCGGTATGATTGTACGCCTCGCCATAGAATCCGGCGAAGATGGAAGCCCCGGCGATACCGGATGTGATGGTCGAGGAGATACCTGCCAGTAATAGGGCGGCGGCGAAAATCACCCCGGCGTTATTTCCTACGAGGGGTACCAATAACTGTTGCGCTTGGTCCAGCTCGTCTACGGCGATGTTTTGCTTGAAGAAGGTAGAGGCGGCCAAGATGATCATCGCCGAGTTGATCGCCCAGCCGATCACCATGGACAGGAGCGTGTCGTAGAACTCGTACTTCAGTTGTTTCTTGATGACCGACTCGTCTTCTAGGTTCCATTCCCGGCTCTGTATCACCTCCGAGTGCAGGAACAGGTTGTGAGGCATCACGACGGCTCCCAGTACGCTCATGATGATCAGCATGGAGTTCTCGGGGAAGGTGGGTTTCACCCAGCCTACCACGGCCTGCCCCCAGTCTACGTCGACCAACGCCAGCTCGTATAGGAACGAGAGCCCGATAATGGACACGAACGTGATGATCCAGCGTTCGGTCTTACTATATGTATTACTGAATAGCATGGCGAGGCATACGATGGTGACGATCACCGCTCCCGCCTTGATCGGCATACCGAACAGCATCCGGAGGGCGATGGCTCCACCGAGTATCTCGGCGAGGGAGGTGGATACGCTGGCGAGCATGGCCGATCCTAGGATCGGGCGGCTTAGCACGCGGGGCATGTATTTGTTGGTCGCCTCTGAGAGGCAGAGGCCGGTCACGATACCGAGGTGGGCCACGTTGTGCTGGATAATGATCAGCATGACGGACGAGAAGGTGACGACCCACAGGAGGGCGTAGCCGAACTCGGAGCCTGCCGCAAGATTCGTCGCCCAGTTTCCGGGATCGATAAAGCCTACGGTGACAAGTAATCCGGGGCCGATATATTTTAGCAAATCCAATGCCCCGGAGCGGGGGCGGTGGTTGATCTTCAGTTTGTCTAGTAAGTTCATGTTTGTATAGATACTTTTAAATTTAAAAAACAGTGTAAAGATACGAATAGTTTCGTTGTTACCCAACGGTGGCCGGAAATACGTTCGTACGGCCGATGGCGGGTATCCGTACGGCTGTCCTCTTGTAGCTGCCCGGCCGCGTGTCCGCGTTTATGCGGATACGGTAAACGAGCTACGGGAATGTCAACACGAAGGTAGTCTGCCGTTGGGCCGGGTTGCTTCTCAACGCGATGCTGCCGCCGGACAGGCGCATGATCTGTCGTGAGATGGACAGCCCGATACCGCTTCCACCTTCTTTCGTGGTGAAGAACGGCACGAATATATGCTCGGCTTCCTCGGGGGGGATGATGGGGCCGTTGTTCGTCACTTCTAGGATAACGGCCTCGTTGGGGTCGCAATACGCCTTGAACAAGATAAGGCCGTTTTCTTGCTCGTGCCCGATCGCTTGCATGGCGTTCTTCAAGAGGTTCAAGACTACTTGCGTGATCAGGTTCTCGTCGGCGTAGACGATCAAGTCCTTCGGTTCCACGTCGATGCGAATGGTTATGTTCGGGTAATTATTGTGGTGGCGGGCCAACCGCGTGAGCCGTTCGGCGAATTTGTTGACGTAGAATAAAGAGGGCTGAGGCGTCGGTATATGCGTAAACTTACGGTAAGACTCGACGAACGCGATCAAGCTCTTTCCGGTAGAGCTGATTACCTCCAAGCCGCCCCGTATCTCCTCGTCGACATTCTGGTGGAGGGAAAGCAAGGTGTCGCTCAAGGAGGTGATAGGGGTGACGGAGTTCATGATCTCATGGGTCAAGACCCGTGTCAGTCGTATCCATGACTCGATCTCCTTATCGTCCAGCTCGCTGTTGATATCATTGATCGCGATGATGCGGACGTGTTTCTCTTGGAGCGTCATCTCGGAGACACGGACCGAGAGATGTACCGTACCCCGCTCGTTGATAAAGGAGATCTGATGTTTCTCGCCGGGACGAACGTCGCTGATGAGGCGCTCTAGATTCTCGTCGATACGTCCGAGCTGGCGGGCATGGGTAAAGACTGTCAATCCCAGCAGTCGCAAGGCCTCGTTGTTTGTCTGGAAAATATTGCCCTTATCATCTTCTACGATGATACCCGTATTCACTTGGTTCATGATCAACTCGTAATATTTCTCTTTCTGGATCGCCTCGGCTTTCGCTTGAAAAAGTATTTGGGTGATGCGGTTTAAGGAGTCGCTAACCAGCTTGTCGTTGGAGGAGCGCCCCCGGGTAGCGTACTTGAAAGCGTAATCGCTATTGTCGATCGCGTCGAACATGAAGGCTACCTTTTGCGCGTTCCGCTTGAACAAAAGGCTGATGCCCCGCAAGGCAGCCAGCCATCCGATGCCTAAGAACAGGAACCACCCCCATTCTTCCGCCAAGGCCAAGTAGGTGAGTGCCGCCGTCAGCCCGATAGCGAGGGCGAGGCGGAAGGTGAGGCTGTAATAAATGCCTTTAAAGTTCATACCGCTTGATCTTATTATAAAGCGTTTGCCGTGAGATACCCAACTGGTTCGCCACGAGCGAGAGATTGCCGCCGAATTTATCCATGGCGGCCTTGATCATAGTATACTCCATTTCCTCGAGCGTAGTGATGTCATTCTTGACGGGCGCCTCCCGCTTACGAGGGAAATCGAAATTGCTGCCATCTAAAGTATCACCGTCGGCGATGATAATCGCTTTCTCCACGGTATGTTCCAGTTCGCGGATATTACCCAGCCAAGGTTGGGCTTTCAGCTTTTCCTTGGCGTCGTCGGTGAGGGCCATGGGCTTTTTACCGTAGATATTGGTATATTTCGTGATGAATATCTCGGTAAGCGGTACGATATCCTCCGGCCGCTCCCTCAAGGGCGGGATCTCTACGTGTATCGTATTGATACGATACAGCAAGTCCTCGCGGAATTGCTCTTTCTGTACCATCTCCTGCAAGTCCCGGTTCGTGGCGCAGATCAAGCGGATATTGATGGGGATCGGGGTATTGCTACCTACCCGTACGATGCTCCGGCGTTGCAAGGCGGTCAGTAATTTGGCTTGCAGATGATAAGACAGGTTACCGATCTCGTCGAGGAACAAGCTTCCGTTGTTCGCTACCTCGAACTTACCGGGGCGATCCGTCCGGGCGTCGGTGAAGGCCCCTTTTACGTGGCCGAATAACTCGCTCTCGAACAGCGTCTCCGTGATAGCGCCCATATCCACCGGTACCATGGCCTCATCCTTGCGGGGGGATAGCAGGTGTATTTCCCGGGCCAGCATTTCCTTACCGGTTCCGTTCTCTCCCGTGATTAATAGATTGGCGTCTGTCTTGGCTACTTTCTCTATCAGCATCCGTAGTTGCTGCATGGCGTTGCTGTCTCCCCAGAACATACCGCTTTCCTTGGATACCAACTGCTTGTTGCCGACACCGCCTTTATGATTGGCCGAGCGGATTTGGTAAGCGGCTTGCAAGGTTTCCAATAATTTGGCGTTGTCCCAAGGCTTTACCACGAAATCGGTGGCTCCTTCCTTGATTCCTCTTACCGCCAGATCGATGTCGGCGTAGGCGGTAAAGAGAACGACTTGTATCGAGGGATAAGCCTTCTTGATCTCGGAGAGCCAGAACAGCCCCTCGTTGCCGCTGTTTATACCGGCGCTGAAATTCATGTCGAGCAATACGACATCCACGTTCTCGTCGTGCAGCGTGTTTTTTATCTTGTTCGGGGTAGAGATGGTGATAACCTTCTCGAAGCAAGTTCCTAACAGCATTTGTACGGCGGTCAGGATACCTTTATTATCATCCACAACTAGTATAGTGCCTTGTTTTGCCATGTCATGTCCATTTATACGGGCAAAGATACTCGATCTGGTCGATACTTCCTAAACCAGATACACCCTATTTCTGTTTCATATACCGTATGGATAAAGAAATAACGAATATAAATGGTCAGACGGGAGGGAATATCCCGGATGGCTTGCCAATCCCTAGCCGTTATTGGGCGATCCTAGCGATTGGGCTTGGTGTTACCGTGTCGGTGTTGGATGGGGCGATCGCAAACGTGGCTTTACCTACGATTGCCGGCGATCTCCATACGAGTCCGTCTGCTTCTATATGGGTGGTGAACGCTTATCAGTTGGCGATCACGATTTCTTTACTGTCGTTATCGTCGATGGGAGAGATCTGGGGGTATCGGAAGGTGTATACGATCGGGTTGCTGTTATTTAGCTGTACCTCTTTGGCCTGCGCTTTATCCGATTCCTTGTTTACGCTGATTATCGCCCGTACGCTACAAGGTTTTGGCGCCGCTGCCATAGCGAGCGTGAATACGGCCTTGATCCGTATTATTTATCCCAAACGTTTTCTGGGGCGAGGTATGGGGATTAATGCCTTGGTGGTATCCGTATCGGCCGCCGCTGGTCCTACGATAGCCGCCGGTATATTGTCCGTGGGGAACTGGCCTTGGTTGTTCGCTATAAATATCCCGATAGGTATTACCGCTTTGATATTGAGCTTTAAGTTCTTGCCGCAAAATCCGGTGAAGGCTGTCGGACGTAAGTTTGATGTTACGGCGGCACTCATGAACGCGCTGACATTCGGTTTGGTGATAGCGATTATCGAGGCGTTCACGCATGATGTACATATCTCATTGATAATAGCGGCGATTGTTATCGTATTGTTCTGTGGGTATTTCTATATCCGGAGAGAGGAACGGCAGGCCTATCCATTATTGCCGATAGACTTGCTGCGTATTCCTCTTTTTACCCTTTCTATCATTACGTCTGTGTTTTCTTTCATCGCTCAGATGCTGGCTATGGTCTCTTTCCCGTTTTTCTTGCAGCGGGTACTGGGACGCGATGAGGTGGCGACCGGCTTATTATTGACTCCTTGGCCTTTGGCGACAATGGTGTGCGCCCCTTTGGCCGGGATCTTGTCGGAGAAAATGAATGCCGGGGTCTTGAGTGGTATCGGGTTGATTATCTTCTCGGGAGGGTTGTTCTCGTTGGCGGAATTACCGGCGCATCCTTCCGATCTGGATATTATCTGGCGCATGGCGCTTTGCGGTTGTGGCTTCGGGTTGTTCCAGACTCCTAACAATAGCCTCATGATCGGGGCCGCTCCGGAAAGTAGGAGTGGAGGGGCTAGTGGTATGTTGGGTACGGCCCGTTTGCTGGGACAAACTTGCGGGGCTTCGCTGGTAGCCTTGATGTTTAAGTTATTTCCCGGCCATAGCATGCCCGCGGCGTTATGGCTGGGAAGTGTGTTGGCCTTGATCGGGGCGGTTATTAGTTTCTCCCGGATCAATCGTAAGGCTTGATCGGATTAGGCGAGATGCGATTTTACCTGCATTTTCGCCCGGTATCCCAGCAGGCATACGGAGCATAAGAAGCCTAATGGGTAAGCCATCCAAATCCCGGCGATACCCCAATGGAACGTGAATCCCAATAGATATCCGGCAGGTATGGCTATGATGAAATAAGCGAGAAACGAGATCCACATAATCGCTTTCACGTCGGCTAGCCCTCGTAAGGAGTTCGCTAAAATGATTTGTGCGCTGTCTCCTATTTGATAGAGCATCAATATGGGGAGTAGTGTCTTCACGATTGCGTTGACATGAAGATTATCCGTAAATATCAATCCAAGCCCGGATTGGGTCATGAATAAGGTGGTGCAGACAATACAAACGACAATAAGCCCCAGATGAAGCCCGGCAATGGTGATCTTACGCACCATATACCAGTCGTTCGCCCCTTTATAATAACTGGTACGAATCGCTACGGCGGCTCCAAGACCTAAATAGATGGTAAAACTGATCGTTGATATGGTAATGGCTATTTGATGGGCGGCAAGCTCAAGGCTACCCAGCCAACCCACCATGATGGCGGTGACGCAGAATGTTCCCGCTTCCAAGCCTTGTTGTAGACTGATCGGCCAGCCTATGGAATTCAGCCTTCTCCAACTCTGCTTATTGATACGAATATGGGTGAAACCTTTCCGGTAAGGCTTATAGTCGGTTCGCAGCATGAATACGGCGATGAAAAGCAATAGCATGATGATACGCGAGATAAAGGTGCTTATACCTGCCCCGAGCAGTCCGAGTTCCGGCATTCCGCATTTTCCGTAAATGAGGATATAGTTGCCGATGATATTCAGCAGATTCCCTGTCAATAGGACCCACATGGATATGGATGGGTTGGCTATGCCTTCCACGAATTGACGGAATGAATTATAAAGCATTACGAATAGGATCGAGACTAATGAGACTGCGAAATAAGGTCTTATCAATGGCAAGAGTTCTTCGGGTTGGCCTAAAGAGTCTAGGTTTAGGTAAATCCCCAGTAAGACGGCTATCAATAATAAGGTGGTAGTCATATTGGCAACCAGACTGTTTTTGAGCCAGCCTCCGATCACGATCTTTTTATTCATCGCTAAATTCTGTCCGATCAGCGGGGTAAGATTATAGGAGAATCCAGTTCCCATTATGATAAACGCATTTATTACATTATTGACGAACGATGCCGCCGCTAGTTCCTCCGTACTGTGCTGTCCCACCATGATGGTGTCTGCCAATCCGGTGATGATAGCCCCCAATTGTCCGATGATGATAGGTACCCCTAGCATTACTAAGGATTTATAATATTGTTTGTAACCCGCTATTCTATTGTACATATGTATTGTTCTGTTATTAATGATGGTGTAAAAATCCTTGATCGTATATACCGGATATACGATAGAGTTGTTCTAAATGAAAATGTAAAGATAAATTAGAAGGAATAGGGTGCGGATACGGTAGAACCTCTCGTAGTCCAATGGACGAACAAGATGCTTTTAGTCGTAAAAAAATAATATTCGAATTTACAGCTCATACCTCTTCTTAGATTTAGCGGTACAAAATTACGTAAAATCTCTGGAAAAGACGAATAAAAAGG